>NZ_WIVQ01000005.1:0-110719 GCF_009600545.1 Pseudomonas sp. FSL R10-1339
GATGTTTTCAAAGTTTCCTCTGTAACATCAACCACTTGCGCTTTCGATCTCTCGTTAGCGGGAGGCGAATTCTACAGCGTTACACGCTGCTGTCAACACCTCATTCCCTGCTTCGATGACTTGAAGCTGACACCGCCGAAAACCATCCAACTCATTGAAACTCAAGGAGTTTTCCGTTTCGACTGCGCCGGAAGTGGGGCGAATTATAGACAGTTACAATTCCGAGTCAAGGGTTAATTGAACAAACCTATCAATTAACCCTAAACCCCAGCATTACTCGGCTTTCAGGGTGATTCGCGCGAAAGCCTTCTTACCTGCCTGACACACATGGGTGGAACCCAATGCATATATATAGGTGCGATCAACCACTTCACCATCTATACGCACACCACCCGACCCCAGCAGGTCGCGCGCCACTGCAGAGTTCTTCACCAGGCCCGCTTTATTAAGGACAGCAGCAATAGGCATATCCTCAGTAGCAGTCAGTTCAACCTCCGGCAGATCATCAGGCAGCTCGCCATCCTTCATCCGGTTACCGGCGCCACGATGCGCATTGGCAGCAGCCTCCTCACCGTGGAAGCGGGCAACAATCTCTTCAGCCAGCTTGATCTTGATGTCTCGAGGATTGGCACCGGCTTCGACTTCAGCCTTGAATGCATTGATTTCGTCCATGGAACGAAAGCTCAGCAATTCAAAGTAACGCCACATCAGAGCATCAGGAATGGAAACCAGCTTGCTGTACATCACGCCTGGCGCTTCCTGGATACCGACATAGTTACCCAGGGACTTGGACATCTTCTTGACGCCATCCAGACCTTCGAGCAAAGGCATGGTCACAATACACTGAGCTTCCTGACCGTAGCCGCGCTGCAACTCACGACCCATCAGCAAGTTGAACTTCTGATCAGTACCGCCCAACTCAACGTCTGCCTTGAGCGCAACCGAGTCATAACCCTGCACAAGCGGATAAAGGAACTCGTGAATCGCGATAGGCTGATTGGTGGTGTAGCGCTTGTCGAAGTCATCGCGCTCAAGCATGCGAGCAACGGTGTATTGAGAGGTAAGCCGAATGAAGTCGGCAGGCCCCATTTGATCCATCCAGGTGGAGTTGAATGCCACCTCGGTTTTTGCCGGATCAAGGATCTTGAACACCTGAGTCTTGTAGGTCTCGGCGTTCTCGAGCACCTGCTCACGCGTCAGCGGTGGACGGGTTGCGCTTTTGCCACTTGGATCACCGATCATCCCGGTGAAATCACCAATCAGGAAGATCACCTGATGACCCAGTTCCTGGAACTGGCGCAGCTTATTAATAAGCACGGTATGACCCAAGTGCAGATCGGGCGCCGTAGGGTCGAAGCCGGCCTTGATTCGCAACGGCTGACCGCGCTTGAGTTTCTCGACTAATTCAGACTCGACCAGTACCTCTTCGGCACCCCGCTTGATTAGCGCTAGCTGCTCTTCTACCGACTTCATATCAGACCCGTAAGGCTCAAATTCAAAGGGAACCAACGATACAAGATCAGGGACTAATTACAAGTTCCGGCAGGCATACGGCCGACTATCCGCGCGCGAATGGTTCGCAGACTTGCTTCAAGGGCGATTTGGTTATATTTTATACAGTTATTTCATATTCATTGTGTCAGTCATCTTTTCCAATTCATCCTTATCTCAAAGTCAAAATCATCTATGACCAGTCAACCGCCTAAAGCGCCACCGCTTTATCCGAAGACCCACCTGCTTGCCGCAAGTGGTATCGCCGCCCTCTTAAGTCTGGCCTTGCTGGTCTTTCCCTCCAGCGAAGTAGAAGCCAAAAGAACGACCCTGAGTCTGGAGCTGGAAAGCCCGGCAGAACAACTGACACAAGATCAAGACGCTGCAGATCTCGTTCAAGCCACAAATGAAGCGAATCCATCGCCATTTGCCCAGATTGAACAGCAGGACAGCGCCTCAGTAGCGACCGCCAAAGTCGAGCCAGAAGTTGCCCCTGCCCCAAGCCACCGCGAAGTGATCGTCAGCAAGGGCGATACGCTTTCAACCCTGTTCCAGAAGGTCGGCCTGCCTGCGACCTCCGTGCATGAAGTACTGGCAAGCGACAAGCAAGCCAAGCAGTTCAGCCAGCTCAAGCACGGCCAGAAACTCGAATTTGAAATGAGCCCCGACGGTCAGCAACTGAACAAGCTGCACAGCCAGGTCAGCGACCTGGAGACCATCACCCTCAACAAAACCGCCAAAGGCTATACCTTTCGCCGCGTGACCACCCAGCCGACCATGCGTTCGGCGTATGCACACGGCGTGATCAGCAGCTCCCTGTCTGTTTCGGGTCAGCGCGCAGGCTTGCCACACAGCACCACGATGGATATGGCCAAAGTATTCGGTTACGACATCGACTTCGCCCAGGACATTCGCCCTGGCGACCAGTTTGAAGTGATCTATGAGCAGAAAGTGATCAACGGCAAAACCGTTGGCACCGGCAATATCCTCTCTGCACGCTTTACCAACCGCGGCAAAACCTTCACCGCAGTGCGCTATACCAATAAACAGGGGATCAGCAATTACTACACCGCTGATGGCAGCAGCATGCGCAAGGCATTCATCCGCACACCGGTGGACTTTGCCCGTATCAGCTCGCGCTTTTCCTCAGGCCGCAAGCACCCGATCCTGAACAAGATCCGCGCCCACAAAGGTGTGGATTACGCAGCGCCACGCGGTACTCCAATCAAGGCTACCGGTGACGGCAAAGTGCTTCTAGCCGGCCGTCGGGGAGGCTATGGCAACACCGTGATCATTCAACACGGCAACACCTACCGTACCCTTTACGGGCACATGCAAGGCTTCGCCAAGGGCGTGAAAACAGGCGGTTCGGTCAAGCAGGGCCAGGTGATTGGCTATATCGGCACTACCGGCCTTTCGACCGGCCCGCACTTGCACTACGAATTCCAGGTTAACGGCGTACACGTTGACCCGCTGGGCCAGAAACTGCCGATGGCCGACCCGATCGCCAAGGCCGAACGCACCCGCTTCCTGCAGCAGAGCCAGCCGTTGATGGCGCGCATGAACCAGGAAAAGGCCACTCTTCTGGCCTCGAGCAAGCGCTAAGCCATGGCCCTCTATATAGGCGTGATGTCCGGAACCAGCCTGGACGGTATGGACATTGCCCTTATAGAGCTGGAGGCAGGCATCAGGTTGCTCGCCACCCATTACACCCCCATGCCGAAGGCCTTGCGCAGCGAGTTGCTTGGCTTGTGCGCCAGCGGCGCAGATGAAGTGGCCCGCTGTGCAATTGCCGAAAACCACTGGGTCGAGCTGGCGGCTCAGGGCGTCAACACCCTTCTCGCACAGCAACAACTCTCCCCTGCTGATATCCGCGCAATCGGCAGTCATGGTCAGACCATTCGCCACGAGCCCGCCCGGGGCTTTACCGTGCAGATCGGCAATCCGGCACTGCTGGCCGAACTGACTGACATCTGCGTCGTCGGTGATTTCCGTCGTCGCGATGTGGCTGCCGGGGGCCAGGGCGCGCCCTTGGTTCCTGCGTTCCACGAGGCCTTGTTCACAGGTGAAGGCGGCAACCGCGCGGTACTGAACGTAGGCGGCTTCAGTAATCTGAGCCTGATAACCCCCGCCCTTCCCGTTGCAGGATTCGACTGCGGCCCCGGAAACGTCTTGCTGGATGCCTGGATACAGGAAAAACGTGGCGAACTCTATGACCGCAACGGCGACTGGGCAGCCAGCGGCAAGGTTGAACCGCTGCTGCTCAACGCCCTGCTCAGCGACCCGTTCTTCCAGACCCAGGGCCCAAAAAGCACAGGCCGTGAGGTATTCAACCTCGCATGGCTGAAGCAGCACCTGTTCAATCTGCCGACCTTTCCTGCCGAAGACGTTCAAGCAACCTTGCTGGAACTCACCGCACAGACCATCGTGCAGTCGCTGCAAACAGCCCAGCCACACACGGACGAGCTGCTGGTATGCGGTGGTGGCGCCCATAACGCAGCCTTGATGGCCCGCCTTGGCGATTTGCTTGCACCCGCTCGAGTGAGCAGCACCCAGGCCAAGGGGGTTGACCCTGACTGGGTTGAAGCCATGGCCTTTGCCTGGCTTGCCCACTGCTGCCTGGAAGGCATCCCCACCAACCGCCCCAGCGTTACCGGCGCACGCGGCCTTCGCGTGCTGGGCGCCATCTACCCCGCCTGACTCCTCCGCCAAACGCCAGACAGCAAAACGCCGCGAATCGACGCGGCGTTGAGTTTAAAGCCTGTTAATGCAATCAGATCGAGAACGACGAGCCGCAACCACAGGTGGTGGTGGCATTCGGGTTCTTGATTACAAAGCGCGAGCCTTCCAGACCTTCCTGATAATCCACCTCGGCACCCGCCAGGTACTGGAAGCTCATGGGATCGACCACCAGGCTAACGCCTTCGCGCTCAACCAGGGTGTCGTCATCGGCCACTTCTTCATCGAAGGTGAAGCCATACTGAAAACCGGAACAACCGCCGCCCGTAACGAATACGCGCAACTTCAAACGATCATTACCCTCTTCATCGACCAGGCTCTTCACCTTGTGCGCAGCACCTTCGGTGAATTGCAAAGCCATGGGGGTGAAGGATTCGACGCTCATGCTGACTATCTCCCGGCGTTATGCCGCCATAATGCGTGATGACGCGCATTATCCGCTTCTCCTAGAAAAGCGGTCAACTATTCATAAGTAGCAACGGCAAGCGAAGCACTGCCCGCTTGCCGTTTGAAGCCGCAAATCTACTCTGCAGTCAAGGCAACATCCCAGCATGGGACAAGCCCAGACGCTCATCCAGACCGAACATGATGTTCATGTTCTGCACGGCCTGGCCAGACGCGCCCTTGACCAGGTTGTCGATCACCGACAACACCACCACCAGGTCGCCATCCTGCGGACGATGCACCGCAATACGGCATACGTTGGCACCGCGAACGCTACGGGTTTCAGGGTGGCTGCCAGCCGGCATCACATCGACGAAAGGTTCGTTGGCATAGCGCTTCTCGTACAAGGCCTGCAGATCAACGGAGCGATCAACCACGGTTGCGTAGAGCGTGGAATGGATACCACGGATCATCGGCGTCAAATGCGGAACGAAGGTCAGCCCCACATCCTTGCCCGCTGCGCGGCGCAGACCCTGACGAATTTCTGGCAAATGACGATGACCTTTAACGGCATACGCCTTCATGCTTTCTGACGTTTCGGCATACAGCGCGCCCACACTGGCACCCCGACCGGCACCGCTCACACCTGACTTGCAGTCAGCAATCAACTGCGTCGTCTCTGCAAGACCGGCCTCCAATAGCGGCAGGAAACCCAACTGCGCCGAGGTCGGATAGCAACCTGGCACAGCGATCAAGCGGGCCTTTTTGATTTGCTCGCGGTTCACTTCCGGCAGGCCGTATACGGCTTCGTCCAGTAATTCTGGCGCACCGTGGGGCTGACCGTACCACTTGGCCCACTCTTCGGCATCCTGCAGACGGAAGTCAGCAGAGAGGTCGATAACTTTGGTGCCTGCGGCCAGCAGTTCACCCGCCAGGGCATGGGCTACGCCGTGAGGTGTAGCGAAGAACACCACATCGCACGCGCCCAGGGTTTGCGTGTCCGGCACGCTGAAGGCCAGGCCGTCATAGTGGCCGCGCAGGTTGGGATACATATCGGCAACCGGCAGGCCCGCCTCGGATCGAGAAGTGATGACTACCACTTCTGCCTGCGGATGCTGTGCCAGCAAACGCAGCAATTCGACCCCGGTGTAACCCGTGCCGCCGACAATACCGACCTTGACCATAACCTGCCCTCAACGAAACCACTGGAAAGCCTTTGATAATAGGGTCAGCGCGCCCCTGCGACAACCGCCAAGGTGACTCACAGACGCTCTACTACTACTATTTGATCTACCGTGAACCTGGGAATAACTAAAAATGCTTTATCTATGGCTAAAAGCCTTCCACATCATCAGCATTGTCTGCTGGTTTGCAGGCCTTTTTTACTTGCCCCGCCTCTTTGTTTACCACGCACAAAGCGAAGATTCCGTCAGCAAAGAACGCTTCAGCATCATGGAACGCAAGCTGTATCGCGGCATCATGGGGCCTGCAATGATTGCGACCCTGATCTTCGGCGGCTGGCTATTGTGGCTAAGCCCAGGCTTTCTCAGCCAAGGCTGGATGCACGCCAAGTTGACACTGGTGTTTCTGCTGATTGGTTATCACCATATGTGCGGCGCACAGGTAAAGCGTTTTGCCCGTGGTGAAAACAAACGCACTCACGTGTTCTACCGTTGGTTCAACGAAGTGCCGGTGGTGTTCTTGCTGGCTATCGTAATTCTGGTGGTGGTCAAACCGTTTTAAACTCACATCCTGACTAGCCGAGGTTATCCAATGTCGCTGCCCGCCCTGCTTGAACAACGCTTGCGCCTGCCGGTAGTTGCTGCGCCCATGTTTCTGATTTCCAACCCGCAACTGGTGCTGGCCTGCTGTCGCAACGGGGTAGTGGGCAGCTTCCCTGCACTCAACCAGCGTGAAAGCAGCGGGTTCAAGGCCTGGCTGGAAGAGATCGAAGCCGGGCTCGCCACATTGGATAACCCTGCGCCCTACGCCGTGAACCTGATCGTGCACAACAGCAACCCACGGCTACAGGCCGACCTGGCGATCTGCATCGAGCACAAGGTGCCCATCGTCATTACCAGCCTGGGCGCAGTCAAAGAGGTGGTGGATGCCGTCCACAGTTATGGCGGGCTGGTGTTCCACGATGTCACCACCCGTCGTCATGCCGAAAAAGCCGCAGAAGCCGGGGTCGACGGGCTGATTGCCGTCGCCGCCGGAGCCGGTGGCCATGCGGGCACCTGGAGCCCGTTTGCATTGCTGGCCGAAATTCGCCAGTTCTTCGACAAAACCGTATTGCTCTCGGGTTGCCTGAACCACGGCCACGAAATCCTGGCCGCGCAGATTATGGGCGCAGACCTTGCCTACCTCGGCACGCGCTTTATCGCTACACAAGAGAGCCAAGCGCCTGATGCCTACAAAGAGATGCTGCTGGCATCCCGCGCTGCCGATATCATCCACACCCCGGCAGTGTCAGGGGTACCCGCCAGCTTTATGCGCCAAAGCCTTGAAAATGCAGGTTTCGACCTTGCGGCACTCCAGGGCAAAAGCGAAGCCAGGCTCAAACCGCTGACCGATGAAGCCAAAGCATGGAAAACGGTCTGGTCTGCGGGCCAAGGCGTAGGAGAAATCCACGATCTACCCACCACCGATCAATTGATTGCACGCCTCGATGAGGAATACCGCAAGGCGCATAACCTCACTTCGACGCTGGCCCGACATTGGCCGCATCACTGACAGCACCAAGCCCGCCAATCCCGGCGGGCTTTTGTTAAACACATCCGGACAAGGAAGCCACCATGCCCGAGCTGAGCCTGGACAAAACCCCTCAAGAACACTACGCACCGCTTGACCCTTTGGGATTCAGCGGCCGGATCGGGCGTTTACGGCTACTGGCCTGGAGCATGATCATCAGCATCATCGCCATGATCACGTCACTGCTGGTGCTGCTTGCCGTCAAGGTTTCCCCCACGCTTGGCATTACCTGTGGTGCAACGCTCACATTGGCCTACTTCATCATCAGCCTGAGAATCAGCGCCCAGCGTTTACACGACATAAACTGGTCTGCCTGGATGCTGTTGCTGCATCTGGTGCCAGTGGCCAATCTGGTCCTGTCCCTCATGATGCTGCTGATGCCCGGCACGCCCGGCCCAAATAAATATGGCCCGCCGCCACCGCCCAACAGCCGGGCCGTCAACGTGCTGGCAGCAATCACGATCTTTTTGATTGGATTGGGCATTTGCGCAATGGTTGCCGTGCTGGCTTTGGGCCTGATGACTGCGGTGATCAACGCAGTGAACAGCAACAGCCTGTAGACTGCGTGCCTTAATGAACGCGTTAACGCCAGGGACATCATTGTCACCGGACTGTACCGTTGCAATGGAGAACAGCATGACCCGTTACGCTTTAATCACTGGCGCCACCAGCGGCATTGGCCTGGCCCTGGCTGAAGCCCTTGCCCGACGTGGGCGCAGCCTGATTTTGGTGGCCCGCCAACGGGATGCGCTGGAAACCATTGCCCTTGAGCTGACCCAGCGTTTCGGTATCGAGGTGTTGTTCCGCGCCTGTGATCTTGGCGAGCCCCTGCGCCTGTCCGGTTTTTTGCTCGAACTCGAAGAAGGCGATCGTCAGATCGACCTGCTGGTCAACTGCGCGGGCATAGGCACCTGCGGGCCGTTCCTGGCCCACGACTGGAGTGCCGAACAAGATCTGATCGAGCTCAATGTGCTGGCGCTCACCCGCTTGTGCCACGCCGTCGGCAATATGATGGCCGTCCAGGGCGGCGGGCAAATTCTCAATGTAGCTTCGATCGCCGCCTTCCAGCCCGGGCCCTGGCTCAGCACCTACTTTGCGAGCAAGGCCTATGTGCTGCATTTTTCCGAAGGTTTGCGCGAGGAAGTGAAAAAAACCGGCATCAAGGTTTCAGTCCTTTGCCCCGGCATCACCCGCACCCGCTTTTTTGATGCAGCCAACATGAATACCGACGCCATCAAGCAAAGTACCAGCGCCATGACCCCAGAAGAAGTTGCGCTCTACACTGTGCGCGCACTCGACAAAAACAGGGCGATCATCATTCCCGGGCGGCGCAATCGCTGGATAACTCGCTTGCCACGCCTGCTCTCACGCTGGATGACGCGAAAAATAGCCGCCTCAGTCAACAAATCCTACTGCCCTCGTTAACGAGGCTGGGCGTAACTGACTGCCCTGAGTACACTCAGACCGGACTTCACTCACGGAGACACAGCTTTGGATACTCTGTTCACCAAGATCATCAACCGCGAAATACCCGCCAAGATCATCTATGAAGACGATCAAGTGTTGGCTTTTCACGATATCGCCCCACAAGCACCGGTCCACTTTCTGGTTATCCCGAAAAAACCGATCCGCACGCTCAACGACCTGACCGAAGAAGACAAGCCGCTGGCAGGCCATATCCTGTTCACGGCACAGCGTCTGGCCAAAGAGCTGGGCTGCGAAGACGGCTTTCGCGTGGTGATGAACTGCAATGAAAAGGGCGGTCAGACCGTCTACCACATTCATATGCATGTTCTGGGTCAGCGCCAGATGAACTGGCCGCCGGGTTGATTGATCAATAACTAAGACGCGTGAGCCCGATGGCTCTCGCGTTCACCCGTGATCCAACGCAAACCCCGGCTGCGGGATTGGGGTAAACTGACCGCCGTGATTTTTTCCGGAGGTAAGCATGACTACCCAACGTCACTACTCGCCGATTGACCGTCTTCTGTTACAAGCCGATACCGCCTTGCGAACACTGCTGCCGTTCAGCGGTCAGCCGCATCGGCCGTCGCCTGCCATCGTCAAACCTGAACACCCTTTAGACCCACAGGCCAAGCGTCATGTTGCCGGTCTGATGCGTATCAACCATACCGGCGAAGTCTGTGCTCAAGCCTTGTATCAAGGCCAGGCGCTGACAGCCAAGCTTCCCCATGTGCGTGAGGCGATGGAACATGCCGCGGAAGAAGAAATCGATCATCTGGCCTGGTGTGAACAACGCATCCGTCAACTGGATAGCCACCCCAGCGTGCTGAACCCGTTATTTTACGGCATGTCCTTTGGGATAGGCGCCGCTGCCGGCTTGATTAGTGACAAGGTCAGCCTGGGGTTCGTGGCAGCGACTGAAGATCAGGTGTGCAAGCATCTGAACGAGCATCTTGAGCAACTGCCGCCTGAGGATGAAAAGTCCCGGGCAATTCTTGAGCAAATGCGTATCGACGAAGAACAGCACGCAGAGTCCGCGCTCAATGCCGGCGGTTTTCGCTTCCCTGCCCCAGTGAAGTTCGGCATGAGCCTGATGGCCAAGGTCATGACCAAAAGCACCTACCGGATCTGACAGCACAGTCTTTGTGCAAGCAGGCCAGTTTGCGATTCACGCGCCGCGGCCTTTCTGTCTAACCGTGGTCAGGCCATCGCGAGCAAGCCCGCTCCCACAGGGGTTCTGCGAAGCACAAAAAAAGGCGGCTACCGTGAGGTAGCCGCCTTTTTATGTGCCGAGAATTTACGCCATGTTGCGCGCGTAGAAAATCTCGAGCATTTCGTGTTTCACCCGTTCAGTGACCTGGGCGCGCTGTTCAACCGACAGATTGCTGGTGGCATCGCCGAACAGGTAGTTATCCAGTTCGAACTCCTTGAGCAGCATCTTGGTGTGGAACAGGTTTTCCTGGTACACATTTACGTCGGTCATCTGGTAACCGTCGCGGGTGTCTTCGGAGAGGTAGTTCTGGATCGAATTGATCTCGTGATCGATAAAGTGCTTTTTGCCTTCCACGTCACGGGTGAAACCCCGTACACGGTAATCGACAGTCACGATATCCGAATCAAACTGATGGATCAGATAGTTGAGAGCTTTAAGCGGTGAAATAACGCCGCACGTCGACACGTCAATATCCACACGGAATGTTGCAATCCCATCAACCGGATGAATTTCCGGGTAGGTATGCACCGTGATATGGCTTTTGTCGAGGTGAGCCAGGATGGTCTCGGGCAGCGGGCCTGGGGACTCTTCGATCTGGCTTTCGGTAGGTATTACCGGCTGCTCGGAGATCAGAATAGTCACGCTGGCGCCTTGGGGGTCGTAATCCTGACGGGCAATGTTCAGGATGTTGGCACCAATGATATCAACCACATCTGTAAGGATCTGCGTCAGGCGCTCTGCGTCGTACTCTTGATTGATGTACTCAACATATGCCTGCTGGTCTTGCGGGGTTTCCGCATAACAGATGTCATAGATGTTGAAGCTCAAGGTCTTTGTCAGGTTATTGAACCCGTGGAGCTTGAGTTTGCTTTTCACCGTTATAAAACTCTCTATGTCGATGCGGCTCGGCCGCGTGATCCAGCATGCCCGTCAAGTGCGTGGGACGCACCTGCGTAGGACGGTTAACACCTCTTCGCGATGGCGATTTTGGTTATCTGTTCGGACATGCGGCCGGGAATCAACCCCGCCACTACCCTGAAAAAAGTGGCGCATTATGCAGACGTCAGCGACTGATCGCCAGAGTCTGCATCGCTTTTATGAAAATTGAATGTCCGCTCAGGCCAGTTCAATAATTTCATAGTCATGGCTGATGGCAACACCCGCAGCGCCGAGCATGATCGAAGCCGAACAATACTTCTCGGCCGACAGCTCGATGGCGCGCTTGACCTGGGCTTCTTTCAAACCACGACCCTTGACCACAAAGTGCAGGTGTATTTTGGTGAACACCTTTGGATCTTCGGTGGCGCGCTCAGCCTCCAGAAACGCTTCACAGCTCTCAACCGCCTGACGCGACTTCTTGAGAATGCTGACCACGTCAAAGTTGCTGCAGCCGCCGAGGCCCAACAGCAGCATTTCCATCGGACGCACGCCCAGGTTGCGACCGCCACTCTCAGGCGGGCCATCCATTACAACAACGTGGCCACTACCGGATTCGCCCAAAAACATGGCTTCGCCAGCCCATTGAATGCGTGCCTTCATCGCCCAGACTCCACTGTTTTAAAAGGGGCGCCAGCTTAGCACAGGGCCAGAAACTCATAACTCGCCGCACTGAAGCGTTTCTCCGATAAGCCACTCTGAAAATTCTACTAACCACACAGAACCTGTCTGGTAAGCTGGCGCCAAATAGCCGGCGCCAGCCAGCTAGCACTCTATATAAAAATAGATCTGACCCTTACTGTGCCAGCTTTTCGGGAAACAACCATGGTTGCTCTTACTCCCATACCCAAGATCAAAAACCTCGACAAGTTTTTGACTTTTTGCCAGCGCAAACGCTACCCAGCCAAGAGCAATATCATCTGCGCTGGCGAATCTTCACACACCCTGTTTTTCATCATCAAAGGCTCGGTAACGGTTTTGATTGAAGACGAGGAAGGTCGTGAAATGATCATTGCCTACCTCAATAGCGGCGACTTTATCGGCGAGCTGTGTCTGTTTGAACAGGCAGGCCAGGAGCAGACGCGCAGTGCATGGGTTCGAGCCAAGACCGAGTGCGAAGTTGCTGAAATCAGCTACCCAAAATTCCGAGAGTACACCCAGCAAGAACCAGAAATTCTTTACGCGATGAGTGGCCAAATCGCACAGCGCCTGCGCAACACCACACGCAAGGTCGGTGATCTTGCGTTCTTTGATGTCACCGGAAGAGTGGCTCGCTGCCTGCTGGAACTGTGCAAGCAACCGGACGCCATGACCCATCCCGATGGCATGCAAATCAAGATCACTCGGCAGGAAATCGGCAGGATTGTCGGCTGTTCGCGAGAGATGGTAGGACGCGTACTCAAAAGCTTGGAAGAACAGAACCTGGTAAGCGTCAAAGGCAAGACCATGGTGGTGTTCGGTACGCGCTAAACCTTGAGCAAGGGCGCCAGGAGCTGTTGATAACTGGCACTCAGGCGCTCAAAGAAATCCGGAGCGGCAAAGGCCTCGTGCAGCGCAACATGGCTGTCGGCCATGCAATATTGCTCCAGATCGCATAACCGATTGAATCGATTGACTGCAGCCACCATCGACTCACGTTCGTTATCCACCAGCAAGGCACCGTGCACAAGACCGACAGGGCGCTGCCCGCCTTTGCTCTGGCGCCAGCGCTGGGCGGTGCCTACCAGTTTTCGGGCATTGAGATTGACGTTGAAGCGACCATCACAAAACGCGCCTTCAACCTCCCCCAAAGACGCCTCCCCACCCAATTGCGTCAACAAATCACAGATGGGCTCGCACAAACGGCGATAAGCCGTTTCGATACGCCCATGATCGCCTTCACTGGGTAAAGGTGCGTAAACCAGGGCAATATTGACGGTCGATGCCGATTGCGGAACGGGTTCGCCACCGGTTTCACGCAGCAGGATTGGCCAGCCACTGGCAGCCAGTTCGACACTGGCCTGCTCAAAACCGGGCAGGCGACTCAAGCGCCGTGGCATGACCAGCGCCCGGTCGGTGGGCTGCCAGAACAGCACACCCGCCTCGCACTCACCGGCACACACAGATGCCAGTAAATCCTGTTCGGCCTTGAGGCCGGCTTCGACGGTGAGTTGCTGAATGGGTGTCATGGGATTCCTTATCAGACACTGAGCCCTTGTGGGAGGATTGGGTCAATCCAGGGTCGAGCCCGTCACTGCAGTAGCACGCTCAGGGAAGAACAAGCGCTGCAGTTCATTGCCCGGGTTTTCGGCACGCATAAAGGCTTCGCCCACCAGGAACGAATACACTTCGCTGATTTCCATCAACTCCACATCCGCCCGGTTGAGAATGCCGCTTTCGGTAATCACCAAACGGTCACGGGGAACGCGCGGCAACAGGTCCAGCGTGGTTTCCAGGCTGACTTCAAAGGTGTGCAGGTTGCGGTTGTTGATACCCACCAGCGGTGTGTCGAGGGTTTTAAGCGCACGTTCAAGCTCATCGCCATCATGCACTTCCACCAGCACATCCAGCCCGACGCTTTTGGCAACAGCCGCCAGCTCGGCCATTTTTACGTCGTCCAGGGCAGAGACGATCAACAGCACACAGTCGGCGCCCAACGCCCGGGCTTCGACGATCTGGTAAGGGTCGATCATGAAGTCCTTGCGGATAACCGGCAAAGTACTCGCGGCACGTGCCTGCTGCAGGTACGCATCGGCACCCTGGAAGTAGTCGATATCGGTCAGCACTGACAGGCAGGTAGCGCCACCTGCCTGATAGCTTTTAGCAATCTCGGCAGGCACGAAGTGCTCGCGAATCACACCCTTGCTCGGCGATGCCTTTTTGATTTCAGCAATCACCGCGGGCTGTTTTTTCCTGGCTTGCGCCAGCAAGGCACTGGCGAAACCACGAACAGGATCAGCCTGAGCGGCCAAACGCTCAAGTTCAGCCAGGCTTACCCGCGCACTGCGCTCGGCAACCTCCTGAACTTTACGCGCCAGAATATTTTCCAGAACGGTTGGCACACTCATGCTTCATTCTCCTGCTTGAAAATCGCGGTAAAGGCGCCGAGCTCTTCGAGCTTTTCCCGGGCCAGCCCGGTATGCAGCGCGTCGTGGGCCAATTCCACACCTTCTTTGAGTGTGTAGGCAAGGTCCGCGGCGTACAGAGCAGCACCTGCATTGAGTACAATCATTTCAGCCGCTTTCTGGCCTGCTTCGGTTTTGCGCCGCCCCAAGGCATCACGGATCAGCTCCAGCGATTGCTCCGGGCTGTCGACCACCAGGCCAAACAGGCTTTGGCTCTTGATGCCAAGGTCTTCAGGCTGAACCCAATACTCCTTGATTTCACCTTTATGCAATTCCGCTACAAAGGTCGGTGCTGCCAGGCTGAACTCATCCAGGCCATCCTGCGAGTGCACCACCAGCACGTGCTTGCTGCCCAGACGTTGCAACACTTCAGCCAGGGGCCGGCACAGCGCCTGGTTGAACACGCCGACCACTTGATGCAATACACCAGCCGGATTCGTAAGCGGGCCAAGCATATTGAACAGGGTACGCAGGCCAAGATCGCGACGAGGGATGGCCGCATGCTTCATGGCGCCATGATGGCATTGTGCGAACATAAAACCGATGCCCACGCTATCAATGCAGCGGGCAACTTGAACCGGGGTCAGGTTCAGGTACACACCGGCCGCTTCCAGCAGGTCGGCACTGCCGCTTTTACCGGACACCGCGCGGTTGCCATGCTTGGCCACCGTGCAGCCAGCGGCCGAAATCACCAACGCTGAAGCGGTGGACACGTTGAAAATATTCGCGCCGTCGCCGCCGGTACCAACGATATCGACCACGCCGTCCAGGGTCTTGAGTTCAACCTTGTCTGCCAGCTCGCGCATCACGGTCACGGCACCGACGATTTCGTCGATGCTTTCGCTCTTCATGCGCATGCCCATCATGAACGCGCCAATCTGCGCCTCGGTGCATTGACCGGTCATGATGTCGCGCATCACATCACGCATTTCATCGGTGGTCAGGTCGAGGTGACCGACGATACGGTTCAGGGCTGTCTTGATATCCATTTGAAGTCCTTAGCGCGTGCCGCCGGTTTGTTTAAGAAAGTTGGCAAACAGTTCATGACCCTGTTCGGTCAGGATCGACTCAGGGTGAAACTGCACCCCTTCGATGTTCAGCGTCTTGTGGCGCAGGCCCATGATCTCGTCGACCGAGCCATCTTCAAGCTGGGTCCAGGCCGTCAGCTCCAGGCAATCCGGCAGGGTGTCGCGCTTGACCACCAACGAGTGGTAACGGGTCACGGTCAGCGGATTGTTCAGACCCTGGAACACTCCGGTATCGAGGTGATAAACCGGACTGGTCTTGCCGTGCATCACCTGGCGCGCGCGTACCACATCGCCGCCAAAGGCCTGGCCGATGGACTGATGGCCCAGGCACACGCCCAGGATCGGTAGTTTGCCCGCAAAGTGCTTGATGGCTTCAAGAGAGATGCCCGCCTCATTCGGCGTGCATGGACCGGGCGAGACCACAATGCGCTCGGGCTGGAGCGCTTCGATCTGGGCCACGGTCAACTCATCGTTGCGCACCACCTTGACCTCGGCACCCAACTCGCCGAGGTACTGCACAACGTTGTAAGTAAAAGAGTCGTAATTATCGATCATCAGCAACATGTTGCTAAACCTCTGAATTCACTGACATTCAAAACTGTTTTCAGAATGCATTACCCGCAGTTTCGATTGCTGGATTGAACACACCAACCGAGGGGTAGCCATTCAGGAAAACGCAGGGGGCAGGTCCGGCGAGGCCGGCAGAGAAATATTAGGCGCGCCAACGCCAACGGCCATGGGCCTTGAGAACTCGCATAAAGAGTTTGCTGATGATCAACACAGGAAGGGTCTCATTTCTACGTCATGGCACAGTAACGTAGCCTTGCAACAGGTGCAACACGGGGCAGCACATACGGGGAAAAACACCTGCTAAGTACTTTGTGAATTTGTTTTTCATGAAACATTTAATACAGATTGTCTTGCTAAGGTCTGTAACCCAAATAATAAAAACAGGTCGTCACATGCGCAGGTTTTCCCTACTTATCCCCCTGGCGGGATGTATCTTGTCCGTCGTCAGTGAACGAGCAGTTGCAGCACCCTCCCCGTACTCCACCATGATTGTGTTCGGCGACAGCCTGAGCGACTCGGGGCATTATCCAGGGGTAGGCAGTGGCATGCGTTTCACCAATCTCACCGGACCGACGTACAAGGAATATCGGGGTGAGGAATATGCTGGCGTTGCGCCCACTCGGCTGGGCATAAAACTGGGTATCGCACCCGCAGATCTGCGCCCGTCCACATCGCCGGGTAACTTTCTCACCGGGGAACCCGACGGCAACAACTGGGCGGTGGGCGGCTATCGCACAGACCAGATACTCAATTCCATCAAGACCGAGTCAAAGGTCGCCTTCCCGGATGACTGGGCCTTCGTAGGCGGCTACGTCCTGCGCAGCAAGCCTGGTTACCTTGTGCAGAACAGCTTCACAGCTGACCCCAAGGCGTTGTATTTCATTTCAGGTGGCGGCAATGACTTTCTCCAAGGCAAGGTCACCAACCCCGCCGAAGCAGGCCAAGCCGCACAAAGGCTGGCGGCAAGCGCCCACACCCTGCAACAGGCAGGGGCACGCTACATCATGGTCTGGCTGCTGCCCGATCTTGGCCTCACGCCAGCCGTTTACGGTACACCCACACAGGCTGGCACCAGCGCCCTGAGCGCTCTGTTCAATCATGAGCTAACCCAGCAACTGGCGCAGATTGACGCCGAGGTGATCCCCCTCAATATCCCGCTGCTGCTGCGTGAAGCCATCGCAGACCCCACCCGTTATGGCCTGGCACTGGGGCAGGACCTTGTCGCGACCTGTTTCAACGGCGAAGAGTGTACGGAAAACCCGCAGTACGGCCTCAACAGCGCAACCCCCAACCCGGCCAAACTGCTGTTCAACGACTCGGTACACCCCACCGAGACAGGACAACAGCTGATTGCCGACTATGCCTACTCATTGCTGGCCGCCCCATGGGAGCTGACCTTGTTACCCGTCATGGCCCAAGGCTCGCTAAACGCCCATCAAGACCAACTGCGTCACCAATGGGCTGGCGATAACGGCCATTGGCAAGCCGTTGGCCAATGGAGACCCCTGCTCGCCGGTGGCGGGCAACGCCTGGAAATCGACAAGCAGGCCACGTCCGTGAGTGCCGATGGCAAAGGCTACAACCTGAGCATCGGCACCAGCTACAGGCTGGATGAAACCTGGCGATTTGGCGTTGCAGGCGGGTTTTACCGGCAACGCCTGGAGACCGGAGCCAATGAATCGGACTACAAGCTCAACAGCTATATGGGCAGCGTGTTTGCCCAATACCAGCACAATCACTGGTGGGGTGATGCCGCACTGACTTTGGGCAGGTTGGATTACGACAGCCTAAAGCGTAAATTCGCGCTTGGTGTGGGTGAAGGCATGGAGCAAGGCCAGGCCGACGGACATCTGCGGGCATTAAGTACACGCCTGGGGTATGAAATCGCACAGGCTGCAGACCTGTGGCAGCTGTCGCCTTTTATCAGCGCCGACTACTCGCGGGTGGAAGTTAACCGCTATGAAGAAAAGGGCCGACGTTCGACTGCATTGAACTACGAAGAGCAGACACTGGTTTCAAAGCGCCTGGGCGCGGGTTTGCTCGCCAGTTACCAGGCCACCCCACAGACTCTGCTGTTCGGCGAAGCCGCCCATGAGCATGAGTTCCAGAGCGATACCCAGCGCCTGAATACCGCGCTCAACAGCCTGCCCAACAATCGCTTCAAACTCGAAGGCTATACGCCGCCAAGCAACCTCGGGCGTATCAGCCTGGGGGCTAGCCACAGGCTGACCGCCGACCTCAGGCTGCAGGCGACTTATAACGTAAGGAAAAGTGATGGCGTGACGCAACAGGGCGCCAATATCGGGCTAAGTCTGAATTACTAAAGCCTGTGGAAGGGAGCGGGCACGCTCGCTCCCACAAGCCGGTTGCAGGTTTTTAATCCCGCGGGGTGTGCTCGGCCAGGGCCACGGCACGGAACATTGCTCGGCGCTTGTTCAGCGTTTCTTCCCATTCCAGGGCCGGGACCGAGTCAGCAACAATGCCGCCACCGGCCTGCACATGCAGCTCTCCGTCCTTGATCACTGCAGTACGGATCGCAATCGCTGTATCCATATTGCCGTTCCAGGCGAAGTACCCCACAGCCCCGCCATACACACCGCGCTTGACCGGTTCCAGTTCGTCGATGATTTCCATCGCACGAATTTTCGGTGCGCCAGACAACGTACCCGCCGGCAGAATCGCCCGCAGTGCATCCATCGCCGTCAGCCCGCTTTTAAGCTGGCCGGTGACGTTGGACACAATGTGCATGACGTTGGAATAACGCTCGATCACCATTTTCTCGGTGAGCTTGACCGAACCGACTTCAGATACACGACCCGTGTCATTACGGCCCAGGTCGATCAGCATCAGGTGCTCGGCGATTTCCTTGTCATCACTGAGCAGGTCTTCTTCAAGCGCCAGATCAGCCTCTTCGGTTGCGCCACGCGGACGCGTGCCGGCAATCGGGCGTACGGTAATCAGATTGTCTTCAACCCGTACCAGCACTTCCGGCGAGCTGCCCACAACATGGAAGTCGCCAAAGTTGAAGAAGTACATATACGGCGTAGGGTTGAAGCAGCGCAGAGCGCGATACAGGTCGATGGGCGCAGCCTTGAAGTCGATGGACATTCGCTGCGAGGGCACTACCTGCATGCAATCGCCCGCAAGGATGTAGTCCTTGATGGTATCGACGGCTTTCTCGTAATCGCCCTGGGTGAAGCTGGAGCGAAACACCGGGTCAGCCGACTGCTGCGCTGTAAAGTCCAGGCCGCGACGCGGGGTGATCGGTTGACGCAGTTGTTCAAGCAGCGCCTCAAGCCGGGCCTGGCCTTCTTCATAAGCCTCAGGCTGAGCCGGGTCGACCAGCACAATCGCGTGCATCTTGCCCGCCAGGTTGTCGAACACCACCACGGCGTCCGATACCATCAGCAAAATATCCGGCACACCCAGAGGATCGGGGTTCGGGCACTTGCCCAGGCGTTTCTCCACATAACGTACGCAGTCATAGCCGAAATAGCCCACCAGGCCACCGTTGAAACGCGGTAAGCCGGCGATGGTCGGCACGTTGTAACGGGCCTTGAACTGCTCGACGAAGGTCAGTGGATCCTCAACCTCACAGGCTTCGATCTCGACACCGTCATGGGTCACGCTGACCTGATGATCATGCACACGCAACACAGTGCGGCATGGCAAGCCAATAATCGAATAACGCCCCCACTTCTCGCCGCCCTGCACCGACTCCAGCAAATAGGAGTTGGGCTGATCGGCCAGCTTCAGGTAGATCGACAACGGCGTGTCGAAGTCAGCCAGGGTTTCGCGTGCAAGGGGGATACGGTTATAGCCGGCAGCGGCCAAACGCAGGAATTCTTCGCGGATCATGAGGTGCCTCGTGGTCTGAGGGTAAAACGGTCAGGTATGCAAACGTGCCGACTGCGCGGCCAGATTCAAGTCAGGCGCGCCAACGCCAGCGGGCCAGGGCCTTGATGACTTTCATCCAGAGTTTGCGGGTGACCACCACGATGGAATCTCTTCGAGAGGGGGAAACAGAATTGCCCAACGTTATCTCAGGCGCAGATTCTAAGCAACCGGCTATCAGCTCTTGCAGGTTACCAATCACCATATCCGGTGACTCTTCTTCAATCGGGCGACCGTGGTTGTAGCCGTAACTCAGCGCTACGCAACGAACACCGGCAGCCTTGGCGGCCAGCACGTCATTTCGCGAATCGCCGACAAATATCGATTGCGCGGGAGTAGCGCCAGCCATTTTCATTACAAACAGTAAGGCAGCAGGGTCGGGTTTTGTCTGTGGCAGGGTGTCGCCACCGATAATCCAGCGGAAAAACCGCCCCAGTTTCAACTCATCCAGTAATGGCGCCACAAAGCGTTCGGGCTTGTTGGTGATCAGGGCCATTTCAACACCCTGCTTTTGCAGCCACTTGAGGCTTTCACGCACACCGGGGTAGACCTTGGTGTGTGCATGGCCACCGTCGTAGGCTTCCATGAAAATTTCCAGTGCCTGTTCGGCCTCTGTGTCATCAACACCACTGCCGTCCATATTCCCGGCCAGGGCACGGCGCACCAGCATGGGCGCGCCGTTACCGATCCACAGCCGTACGTTTTCAATCCCGGCGGGCGGACGACCGAGCTTGAGCAGCATGGCCTCCACGGCAACGGCCAAATCCGGTACCGAATCAATCAGGGTGCCATCCAGATCGAACATCACCAATTTTGGCAGCTGCCCCTGGAGTAGCTGCTCAAAGCGGCTCATGGGCGGGCCAACGTAAGCTCGGCACGCATTTTCTGAATCACTTCTTCATAGTTTGGCGTGTTGAAAATGGCGGAGCCGGCGACAAAGGTATCGGCACCGGCTTCAGCGATTTCACGGATATTGCCAACGTTTACGCCGCCGTCGATTTCCAGGCGAATCTCGCGACCGCTGGCATCGATCAGGGCACGGGCTTCGCGCAGTTTGTTGAGCGTGCCGGGAATGAATTTTTGCCCGCCAAAGCCCGGGTTCACGCTCATCAGCAAGATCATGTCGACCTTGTCCATCACGTACTTGAGCACATCCAGCGGGGTGGCCGGGTTGAACACCAGACCTGCCTTGCAGCCGCCTTCGCGGATCAGTTGCAGGGAGCGGTCGATGTGCTGGGTCGCTTCGGGGTGGAAGGTGATATAGGTGGCGCCGGCTTCGATAAAGTCGCCGATGATGCGATCGACCGGGCTGACCATCAGATGCGCATCAATCGGTGCGGTGACGCCGTACTTGCGCAGGGCGGCGCAGACCATCGGGCCGATGGTCAGGTTGGGTACGTAATGGTTGTCCATGACATCGAAGTGAACGATATCAGCACCCGCGGCGAGTACGTTGTCCACTTCTTCGCCGAGACGGGCGAAATCGGC
Organism: Pseudomonas sp. FSL R10-1339; assembly: GCF_009600545.1. Classification (NCBI taxonomy): domain Bacteria; kingdom Pseudomonadati; phylum Pseudomonadota; class Gammaproteobacteria; order Pseudomonadales; family Pseudomonadaceae; genus Pseudomonas; species Pseudomonas sp. FSL R10-1339. The sequence continues at coordinate 21,063 of NZ_WIVQ01000005.1, forward strand.
GGAAAGAATCGATGGGGCAATAGCGAAGGGCTGCATGACGCACCTTTTAGTGGGCTAAACACGGTGGCGCGCATTGTATACCGCTGGCTATGTGCCGCACACCGTAGCAGCGATGATTGGCCATTTGTAGCAGCTGCCGAAGGAACGAGGCTGCGTTCGGTTGCGCAGCGACCGTAAACCCTCAACCCCGGTTTTAGATGACACACCGTGTTGCCTGTTTTTACGACGGCTTCGCCGCCGAACGCAGCCTCGTTCCTTCGGCAGCTGCTACGCAAAGTGCAATATCCGGTTAAGTGTTCACTTTGATACTTGCCGATGGCTGATCTAGCGTTAGAAAAAAACAGACCGAGGGCAAAGGATTGCCAATTTCAAACAACGCTTGTCACCTGCGCACAGGGCGCTACTCCGAACCCGGCCACATTTACCTGCTCACCGCCGTCACCGAGCTACGGCGACCCGTATTTACCGACTTCCATCTAGGCCGTCTTGTGGTGAACCAACTCCGGCATGCTCACGACGACGGCATCGTCAGGTCCATCGCCTGGGTGGTCATGCCTGACCACTGCCACTGGCTCGTAGAGTTACGTACCAAAACCCTGGGCGAGTTGATGTGCCGATTCAAGTCACGCAGCAGCATTACGGTCAATAAAGCATGCCGATCCAGTGAGCGAATCTGGCAAAGGGGCTATCACGACAGGGCTGTCAGACAGGAAGAGGACATTAAAAACATCGCCCGCTACATCATCAAAAACCCGATCCGCTCTCAACTGACCTCGCGGATCGGTGATTACCCCCTGTGGGATGCCTGCTGGATCTAGACCCGAGCCGTACGCATTTTCTCGCTACGCCCACGCAACCACACCAGGAGCCGATAACTCACAGAGAGCAAAAACATTTCATCTCAACCGTCATACCCTGACAAATACTGATCAACCCATTACGCTGCCGGTACTACTTCTGGCCTGGAATAACCGATGTTTTCTTATCGTCTGGCACTACCGGCTTTGTGCCTGTCGCTGATATTGCCGTTCGCCCTGCCAGTGCTTGCAGCCGATACCAAGCCCCAAGTCGAGCCAGAACCCGCAGTTCGCGCGCCCCTGCCCGAGCGCAGTCTGGAAGATGCGGCGGCCCTTGAGCGGCAATTGCCGCAACATGAGCAACAACAACTGCAAGCACCCAATGACAGTTTTCTCGCCCTGTGGAAGCCCGCAAACAGCAGCGCCCCCGAGGGTGCGGTCATCATCATCCCCGGAGCCGGTGAAACCGCTGACTGGCCACTGACCGTCAGCCCTCTGCGCAACAAGCTGCCGGACGCCAACTGGGCCAGCCTGAGCCTGAGTCTGCCGGACATGCAAAGCGAAGCCAGCCAGCCGCGCGAAGCCGAACCAGAGAAACCTCCTGCTGCAATTGCGACAGACAGTAGCAGCAAGGCAGCCACCACCACGGCCAAACCCATCGAGCAGGCCGCCAGTGACGGCACCGAAAGCACGGAATCCGAAGCGGCTCAAACCGGGCAAGACCTGGACAAGGCCGATGCCGAGCGCATCTTCGCCCGTATTGATGCAGCGATTGCCTTTGCCCAGCACCAGAACATGCGCACTATCGTTCTGCTCGGCCATGGTTCCGGGGCCTACTGGGCGTCGCGTTATATCAGTACCAAGCATCCTGCCCAGATCCAGAAACTGATCATGGTGTCTGCCCGCAAACCTGTGTTGGCAGAGCCGGACCTGAGCCAGTTGACCCCGGCCCTCAACGTGGCGCTGCTGGATATCTTCTATAAAGACCAACCCCTGGCCCGCGAAGCCGCCCTGCAAAGATTGCAGGCCAGCAAGCGAGCCAACGGGTCTAATTTCAAGCAGGTCGGATTGTTCGCCACCCCGGGCAACCGGGATGGTGAACAGGAGCAGTTGTTTCGCCGTGTACGCGGCTGGCTCAGCCCGCAACCTGTGGATAAGTAAACTGCGCTAAAAACCACGCCGTTCACGGATCGAGGCGTAGGCCTGGTGCAGTTCACGGGTTTTTTCCGTGGCCTCGCGCACCTGCGCCGGGCCCGCACCGCTGCCGGCAACCTTGTCCGGGTGATGACGACTGAGCAGGCGGCGATAGGCTCGCTTGATTTGCTCAGGATCACTGGCCTCGGTCACCCCCAGCAGAAGCAGCGCTTGCCGGTAGGTACCGCCACGGGTCGCCAGCGGTTTTGGCTGAGGCTCATGTTCGCCACCCAACACCAGAACCTGTTGGCGGGTCCAGCCCAGCCAGCCCCCCCAAAGCACTATCAGCTCACGTTCCTGGGGAGCCACCCGGCCATCGGCCAGGATCATTCGCCAGCAGGCACGCAATACACCTTCTGCCGCATGAGGCTGAGCCTTGAGCCGTTTCAGGTAACCGCGCAGCGAATCAGTACCGGATTTGCCACGGTTGAACGCGGCAATGGCACGCTTTTGCGCTGCAGGCTCCATATCGAGCTGACGCATTTCCAGCCGCGCCTGCTCGATATGCTTGCCCACCACCTGTCCGCCGCTTTTGGCCAGACGACCGAGCAACACAAACAACAACTCATCGTTGCGCAGCACCGGCCGGGCACCAAAACGCTCAAGCAGATCGGCCCAACTGTGCAGTTGCAAGCGCCGGTCGAGCGCCTGCCCCAGTAAAGCACCGAGCATGGCCCCCGGAATACTGGCTATGAAAAAGCCTGCTCCGGCTCCGATCAGAGTCCCTGGCCACAACATGCTAGCGCGCGCCCTTGATCAACGACTCGACTTCGGCCAGGCGCTCGTGCGTCCCTACATCCACCCAATGCCCTTGCAATCGCTCACCTGTCACTTGCCCTGCCGCCATGGCGTTACGTAATAGCGGTGCCAGTTTGAATGCACCCGCCGTACAGCCCCTGAACAGATCGGGGTGAAGCACGGCGATACCGCTGTAGGTCAGCGTATCGGCACCCGACATGCCATCTTGAACCTGTCCGCCGCTCAAGCTGAAATCACCGCTCGTGTGGTGTGCCGGGTTATCCACAAGAACCAGATGAGCCAGCCCGGTCAACGGCTGACGCAAGGCAGCAAACTCGTAATCGGTCCAGATATCACCGTTCACCACGGCAAAGGGTTCATCGCCAAGCAACGCCAGCGCCTGGAAAATTCCGCCACCGGTCTCTAGCGGTTCGCCTTCCGGGGAGTACTGGATGCTGACACCAAACTGCGAACCGTCGCCCAGATGATCTTCAATTTGCTGACCCAGCCAAGCATGGTTGATCACAATGTCGGTAAAACCTGCCGCGGCCAGCGCCCGCAAGTGGTACTCAATCAACGGCACGCCACCCACACGCACCAAGGGCTTTGGTGTATGCAGGGTCAGTGGCCGCAAGCGCTCGCCCTTACCGGCGGCCAGAATCATCGCTTTCATGCATCGACCTCGCTGACCAGCCCCAGGCTGCTGAACAACTCACCCAGCTCTGCCAGCTCGGGACGTCGCGCCAGCACAGCTTCTATATAAGAGAAGAAGCGCGGTACATCGGCCAGATAGCGTGGTTTGCCATCGCGATGACAAATGCGGGCAAAAATGCCGATCACTTTCAAATGCCGCTGCACACCCATCAGGTCGCTGGCGCGCAAGAATTCTTCAAAATCGCGCTGCACCGGGATGCCCAACGGCAGCGCCAGCTTCCAGTAATCCTGCAGCCAGTTGCGCACACGCTCTTCAGGCCAGCTCAAGAAGGCGTCCTTGAACAGGCACGTAATGTCGTACGTCACCGGGCCATACACTGCGTCCTGGAAATCCAGCACCCCAGGATTGGGAATGCTGAGCATCAGGTTGCGCGGCATAAAGTCGCGGTGCACCAGCACTTTGGGCTGCGCCAGGGCACTGTCGATCAGCAGCGTACTGACTCGTTGCCAGACGGCCTGTTGCTGCTCATTGAAATTCACCCCCAGGTGAGCTCGCACGTACCACTCGGGGAACAGCTCCAGCTCGCGACGCAACAAGGCCACGTCATAGCTGGGCAAAGGCTCGGTCATCGGCAATTGCTGAAAGGCCAGCAAGGCTTCAATGGCATCCTTGAACAACTCGTCGGCGTTGCTGCTGTTGATCACGTCCAGGATGGTCTTGTTGCCCAGATCGTTGAGCAATAGAAAGCCGCGATCAAGATCCTGAGCGTAAATTTTCGGTACGTTAATCAGGCAAGTTCGCAAAAAATCAGCAATATCGACGAAAGGTTTGCAGTTTTCCTGGGGCGGCGGCGCGTCCATGACAACAAAACTGCGGCCCTCGCCCTCCCAGCGAAAATAGCGTCTGAAGCTCGCATCGCTACTGGCAGCAGTCAACGTGGCCGGGGGCACAGCTCCCCAACCCTCATTCTCGAACACGGTTGCCAGCTGCTCATCCAGCCAAACTTTCAGGTGTTGCAGGCGTACATCTTGGTCAGGCATTACAAGGGTCTCCGACGGCGCTAGCCGTCAAGCGGGTCATGCTTTATTATCCAGAATCTTTTCCAGACCATCGATAGGCGTGCGGTCCCCCACCGCGGGCTGATGGCACGCAGGAAGCCCGGACTAATAAGATGGCATTGAAATCCCCCGCGTTTCGTAAAAAATTTCCGTTGCTGGTAACCGGCAGTTTGCTGGCCATGCAACCTCTCGCCACGCCGTTCGCGTTTGCCGAGGAGCAGTATGACTGTTCCGTGTCGGCTACGGGGGGCTGGGATTGCGCACCAAAAACCAACGTGGCGCAACTGCCACCGCGTCCTGCGCACGGTGACGGGTCTGTGGGTGCCAGCGGTGAAACCAGCGAGCAGGCCAAACAGGCCCCGCTGGTCACCGAGGCCAAAGGCCGTGGGCTCAAGGCGCGCAGTGACGATTACAGTCACCTCGACTGGGTGCCCCGGGACAAGCTGACCGCTGCCCAGTTGGCCGAAACCGGCCCGTACTGCTCCGGTTCGTACGTAGAGCCCATCCGTCCGGGCATGAACGACCCCACCAGCAAAAGCGACGCCCCGACCTTTATCGGCGCCAAAGCCTCCCGCTATGAGCAGGAAGAGCAGGTTGCGACCCTGGCCGGTGACGTAGTCATGCGCCAGGGCAGCATGCAGATCGAAGCCGACGAAGCCAGCCTGTACCAGGCTGAAAGCCGTGGCGAGCTCAACGGCAAGGTGCGCCTGCGTGACAACGGCGCACTGATCGTCGGCGACCACGCCGATGTGCAACTGGACACGGGTGCGGCCAAGGTCGACAACGCCGAATATGTGCTGCACAAGTCGCGCATCCGCGGCAGTGCGCTGTATGCCAAGCGTGCCGAAGACTCGATCATCCGCCTCAAGGATGGTACCTACACCACCTGCGAGCCAAACAGCAACGCCTGGCAGCTCAAGGGCAATAACATCACGTTGAACCCGGCCACCGGTTTCGGTACGGCCACCAACGTGACGCTGCGGGTCAAGGACATTCCGGTGTTCTACACCCCGTACATCTATTTCCCGATCGACGATCGCCGCCAGTCCGGTTTCCTGCCGCCGTCCTTCAGCAGCAGCACCGACACCGGCTTTATGCTCGTGACCCCGTACTACTTCAACCTGGCACCTAACTACGATGCCACGTTGTACCCGCGCTACATGACCAAGCGCGGCCTGTTGATGGAAGGCGAGTTCCGCTACCTGACCGAATCGAGCGAAGGCCAGTTCGGTGCCGCGTACCTCAACGACGACAACGACGACCGCAAGCGCCAGACCGACTACACCGACAAGCGCTACATGCTTAACTGGCAGCACAAGGGTGGTCTCGACTCCCGTGTACTGACCGAAGTCGACTACACCAAAATCAGCGATCCGTATTACTTCCAGGACCTGGAAAGTGACCAGATCGGCGTTGAAAGCCGTGACTACCTGAACCAGCAGGGCGCCGTCAGCTACCGTGGCGATGACTACACCGCCAAGCTGAACGTGCAGGCCTATCAACTGGCTACCGTTACCCAGATCACGCCTTACGACATGTTGCCGCAGCTCACCCTCAACGGGATGCTGCCAACTCACCCAGGTGGCCTGAACTTCGCCTACAACACCGAACTGGTGCGATTCGATCGCGACTTGGAAACCGGTAAGTACACCAACGAAGACGGCACCACAGCAGATCGTCTGGACACCAACGTGAAAGGCCTGGCCCGTGCCAACGGTACGCGCATGAATCTTGCACCTAGTGTCAGCCTGCCGCTGAACTGGAGCTATGGCTTCCTGACGCCGTCCCTGAAGTACATGTACACCCAGTACGACCTGGACTTGGATGGCACCGGAAAGTCTGAGCTGCCCACTGGCCAGAAATTCGATAGCTCGGTCAACCGCAGCGTGCCAATCGCCAGCGTCGACAGCGGCCTGTACTTCGACCGCAACACCAACTGGTTCGGTACCAACTACCGCCAGACCCTCGAGCCGCGTGCGTTTTATCTGTATGTCCCAGAGAAAAATCAGGATGACATCCCGATCTTCGACACCAGCGAAACCACCTTCAGCTATTCCTCGCTGTGGCGTGACAACCGCTTTACCGGTACTGACCGTGTAGGCGACGAGAACAAGCTGTCGCTGGGTCTGACCAGCCGCCTGATCGAAGACAACGGCTTTGAGCGTCAACGCATCAGCGTGGGCCAGGCCTACTACTTCAAGGACCGCAAAGTTCAGTTACCGGGCATTGACGCAGACCGCAAGGATGCTACATCCAGCGTGTCCCCTTATGCCCTTGAATACGCCTATCGCTTCAACCGCGACTGGCGTGCGACTGCTGACTACAACTGGGATCCGGAAACCCGCAGCCCGCGCTCAGGCAGTGCGATGATGCACTACCAGCCTGAAGACAACCCGAACAAGGTGGTCAACGCAGGCTTCCGCTACCGCAACGACCAGGTGCGCTACGACCAGTACACCGGCAAGTGGACTGTGGGCGGTGGCGACTATCTGTCCCCGGGTGATCCTGGCTACATCAAGGATTACTACAAGATCAAGCAGCACGACTTCTCGGTTATCTGGCCGATCGTGCCGCAATGGAACGCCATCAGCCGCTGGCAGTACGACTACAACCGCAACCGTACCCTGGAAGCCTTCGGTGGCTTCGAGTACGACAACTGCTGCTGGAAGCTTCGTCTGATCAGCCGTTACTGGGTATCCAACGACGAGTACACCCAGGAAGCCCCTCAAAACGAGAAGGGCGACCATGGTCTCTTCCTCCAAGTTGTGCTGAAAGGTCTCGGTGGCGTTGTTGGCACCAAAGTAGAGAGCTTCCTCGACAAAGGCATCCAAGGTTATCGTGAACGTGAAGATCAAGCTTTCTGAGTGTCTGCGCCCGCTAATGCTGGGCGCGTTGTTCCTGGGTACTGCAGCCAGCGCTGCAGTACAGCCCCTGGATAAAGTGGTGGCCATCGTCGACAACGACGTGATCATGCAGAGCCAACTGGATCAGCGTGTCCACGAAGTTCAGCAAACCATCGCCAAGCGTGGCCAGGGTGTACCGCCTGCCAGTGTTCTGGATCAGCAAGTGCTTGAGCGCCTGATCGTCGAAAACCTGCAACTGCAGATCGGCGAGCGTTCAGGCATTCGCATCACGGACGAAGAACTGAACCAGGCTATCGGCACCATTGCCCAGCGCAACAACATGACCATCGAGCAATTCCGTCAGGCCCTGGCCCACGACGGTCTGTCGTATGAAGATGCCCGTGAACAGGTGCGTCGCGAGATGATCATCAGCCGTGTGCGTCAGCGCCGCGTGGCTGAGCGCATTCAGGTCACGGATCAGGAAGTGAAAAACTTCCTGGCCTCGGACCTGGGCAAATTGCAGATGTCCGAAGAGTTCCACCTGGCCAATATCCTGATCCCGACGCCTGAAAGCGCGAGCTCGGAAGCCATCCAGAACGCGGCAAAGCAAGCTGAAGAGGTCTACAACAAGCTCAAACAGGGCGCTGACTTTGCCCAAATGGCCATCGCCCGCTCCGGCAGCGACACGGCACTGGAAGGTGGCGACATGGGCTGGCGTAAAGCTGCTCAACTGCCTCCCCCTTTCGACCGCATGCTCAGTGAGATGCCTGTAGGCGACGTTACACCTCCAGTGCGCACGCCAGGCGGCTTCATCATCCTCAAGCTGAACGCGAAACGCGGCGGTGGATCAGTGGTGGTGGACGAAGTCCATGTCCGTCATATCCTGATCAAGCCAAGCGAAATTCGTACTGAAGCGCAAACCAAGGAACTGGCAGCCAAAATCTACGACCGCATTACGTCGGGCGAAGACTTTGCCACCCTGGCCAAGACTTACTCGGAAGACCCGGGCTCCGCCCTCAACGGCGGCGACCTGAACTGGGTTGACCCGAATTCGCTGGTGCCCGAGTTCCGCGAAGCCATGGCCGACACTCCGCAAGGTGTGCTGTCCAAGCCGTTCAAGACCCAATACGGCTGGCATGTTCTGGAAGTTCTTGGCCGTCGTGCCACTGACAGCACCACCCAGGCGCGCGAGCAACAGGCTATGAACGCTCTGCGTAACCGCAAATACGATGAAGAGCTGCAATCCTGGCTGCGTCAGATCCGCGACGAAGCCTATGTTGAAATCAAGCTGCCAGGCGCAACCGGTACTGACAGCGCAGGCCAGGCCGCGCAGTGAACACACAGCGTTTTGCCCTGACACCCGGCGAACCGGCAGGCATAGGTCCCGACCTGTGCCTGCTACTCGCCTCGCAACACCAGCCACACCCCCTGATCGCCATCACCAGCTGCGACCTGCTCCTTGAGCGGGCCGCGCAGCTCGGTGTGGCTGTCAGCCTGCTACCGGTCGAGCCGGGCAACTGGCCCGATCAGCCGGCTCCGGCAGGCAGCCTGTACGTGTGGGACACCCCGTTGAACGCCACGGTTACCGCCGGCAAGCTGGACAAGGCCAACGCAGCCTTTGTGCTGCAAACCCTCACACGCGCCGCCCAGGGCTGCGTGGATGGCGACTTTGCCGGCATGATCACCGCCCCGGTGCACAAGGGCGTGATCAACGAAGCGGGCATCCCGTTCTCCGGGCATACCGAATTCCTCGCCGACCTGACCCATACACCGCAGGTCGTGATGATGCTTGCCACCCGCGGACTGCGCGTGGCACTGGTCACCACTCACCTGCCCCTGCGTCAGGTCAGCGATGCAATCACCCCCGAGCGACTGATGCGGGTCACCCGCATTCTGCACGCCGACCTAAAACAAAAATTTGGCATCGCCCGGCCGCGCATCCTGGTTTGCGGGCTCAACCCCCATGCAGGTGAAGGCGGCCATTTGGGCCACGAAGAAACAGACATCATCGAACCAACCCTGGAGCGCCTGCGCAGCGAGGGCATGGACCTGCGTGGCCCGCTGCCTGCCGACACTCTGTTTACCCCCAAATATCTGGAACACTGCGACGCAGTGCTGGCGATGTACCACGACCAAGGCCTGCCCGTACTCAAGTACAAAGGGTTTGGTGCCGCAGTCAACATCACCCTGGGCTTGCCGATTATCCGCACCTCTGTCGACCACGGCACCGCCCTGGATCTGGCGGGTAGTGGCAAGATCGATACCGGCAGCCTGCAAGTCGCCCTGGAAACCGCCTACCAGATGGCCGAGACCCGTATATGAACGAGCAATACCAACACAAGGCGCGCAAGCGCTTTGGTCAGAACTTCCTGCACGATGCCGGGGTTATCGACCGCATCCTGCGCGCCATCAACGCCAAGGCTGGCGAACGCCTGCTGGAAATCGGCCCGGGCCAGGGTGCCCTCACCGAAGGCATTCTCAACAGCGGTGGCCAGCTCGACGTTGTGGAGCTCGACAAGGATCTGGTGCCGATCCTCAACCGTCAGTTTGCCGGCATGAGCAACTTCACCCTGCACCAGGGTGATGCCCTGAAGTTCGACTTCAAGAGCCTCAATGCTGCCCCTCGCACCCTGCGCGTGGTTGGTAACCTGCCGTACAACATCTCCACGCCGCTGATTTTTCACCTGCTGAAAAACGCCGAGCTGATCCGCGACATGCACTTCATGCTGCAAAAAGAAGTGGTTGAGCGCATGGCCGCCGGGCCTGGCGGTGGTGATTGGGGTCGTCTGTCGATCATGGTTCAGTACCACTGCCGCGTCGAACACCTGTTCAACGTAGGCCCGGGTGCATTCAACCCGCCGCCGAAAGTTGATTCAGCGATTGTCCGTCTGGTGCCCCACGAAGTGCTGCCGCATCCGGCCAAAGACCACCGCCTGCTTGAGCGCGTGGTTCGCGAAGCCTTCAACCAGCGCCGCAAGACCCTGCGCAACACCCTCAAAGCCTTGCTCAGCAACGCTGAAATCGAAGCCGCAGGCGTCGATGGCAGCAAACGCCCGGAGCAACTCGACCTGGCCGCCTTCGTGCGCCTGGCCGACAAGCTCAGCGAGCAACCGGTCGTGGCGCCCGCCGCCGACTGATCGCCGAGAAAAAACGGGTACCCGGCCAGACGCCACGTCTAGCCGGGTACCCGCTGTTTGGCCTAGACTCAGGCATCAGTTTTATCCCGAACTGTGTCTTCGCTTTCAAGTAAGGCCTCTCGCATGCACGATCCCCGCTATCTGGTCGACGTCAGCGTCGTCACACGTTACCTGCCAGAACAATCACAGCCCGAGCATCAGCGCTTTGCCTTTGCGTACACCATCACGGTACGCAACAACGGTTCAATACCTGCCAAGCTGTTGTCACGGCACTGGGTAATCACCGACGGCGATGGTCATGTAGAAGAAGTCCGTGGCGCCGGTGTTGTAGGACTGCAACCCAAGATTGATCCCGGCAGCGAGCACACCTACAGCAGTGGGTCGGTCATCACAACCAAAGTCGGCACCATGCAGGGCAGCTACCTGATGCATGCCGATGACGGTCATGAGTTCAAAGCCATTATTGCGCCCTTTCGCCTGGCGGTACCCGGAGCCCTGCACTGATGGCGGTGTATGCCGTTGGCGACTTGCAAGGCTGCCTGAAACCGCTCAAGCGCCTGCTCGAACGCGTGGCCTTCGACCCCACCAAAGACAAGCTCTGGCTGGTGGGCGACCTGGTCAACCGCGGTCCCGAATCACTGGAAACCCTGCGCTTTCTGTATCGCATGCGCGAGTCGCTGGTGTGTGTACTGGGCAACCATGACCTGCACCTGCTGGCCGTGGGGCGCAATATCGAACGCCTGAAAAAAGGCGACACTTTGCGCGAAATTCTCCAGGCTCCCGATTGCGATGAGTTGTTGAACTGGCTGCGTCAGCAACCGCTGCTGCATTACGATGCCGAGCGTGAGGTTGCACTGGTGCATGCCGGAATACCGCCCCAGTGGACGCTGAAAAAAGCCCTCAAATGCGCCAGCGAAGTCGAACAGGCGCTGCGCGATGACAACCTTGTCGGCCCCTATCTCGACGGCATGTACGGCAACGACCCGGCCAAATGGGATAACGGACTGACCGGCGTTACCCGGTTGCGGGTTATTACCAACTATTTCACCCGTATGCGGTTCTGCACCCGGGACGGCAAGCTCGACCTGAAAAGCAAAGAAGGCGTAGGTACTGCACCGCCCGGCTTCGCTCCATGGTTCAGCTACAAAGAACGCAAAACCCAAGGCCTCAAGATCATCTTCGGGCATTGGGCAGCACTGGAAGGCAACTGCAAGGAACCCGGCATCTTCGCACTCGATACCGGCTGTGTCTGGGGCGGCGCCATGACCCTGCTCAATGTCGACACCGGCCAACGCCTGCTCTGCGATTGCGACGATCCAACACTTGCCGTACCCGGCATTGCCCCACACTCCGCACCAACTTCCCAACCCTTGGGCGCCAGCCAGCCGCGCCCGCTTTCAGGCCACAGGAATTTCCCATGACCGAATTCAAACGCATCCCGCCAGAACAGGCTCAGGCCCTGCGCGAACAAGGCGCCGTAGTCGTCGACGTGCGTGACCCGCAAGCTTTCGCCGCCAATCACATCAGCGGTTCAAAACATCTGGACAACCACTCGCTGCACGATTTCATCGCCAACGCCGACCTCGACGCCCCTCTGATCGTGGCCTGCTACCACGGCAACTCCAGCCAGAGCGCTGCGGCGTATCTTGTCGGCCAGGGCTTTAGCGAGGTCTACAGCCTGGATGGCGGCTTCGAGTTGTGGCGTACCACTTACCCGGACGAAACCGCCCAAAGCCCGGGCGAATAATATTTTTATCAGCCCCAGCCCCCGTGATCAGAGGGCTTGGGGCCTGCCTGACCAACGGTCTAAGGCAACAATTCACGCATCTGACCTTGACCTCCCGTATTACCAACTATCCTTTACCTCAGGCCATCCAAATCTGGGGAGAGCCGGTACACCGGCGAATGGATCATCGGTAGTAACTTCAAGGGGTTAGCCACCTTGATGGTGTCCTGGGGGGTACACAGCAGCTGAAATGCTGCTGCATGCCAGCACTCGAACTGACCGATCTATCGCCGACTCCACGTATCGAGCGAGGTGACGTCATGAGTATTTTTAGCCACTTCCAACAACGCTTCGAGTCCACACGCCAGGAAGAGCTTACGCTCCAGGAATATCTTGAGCTGTGCAAACAGGACAAAAGCACTTACGCCTCAGCCGCGGAACGGCTACTGCTGGCCATTGGCGAGCCGGAACTGCTGGACACCTCAACCGACTCCCGGCTGTCGAGGATTTTCTCCAACAAGGTGATTCGCCGCTACCCGGCCTTTGAAGACTTCCACGGAATGGAAGAATGCATCGACCAGATAGTTTCCTACTTCCGCCATGCCGCACAGGGCCTGGAAGAGAAAAAACAAATCCTTTACCTGCTGGGCCCGGTAGGGGGCGGCAAGTCATCCCTTGCCGAAAAGCTCAAACAGTTGATTGAAAAAGTCCCCTTCTATGCAATCAAGGGCTCACCGGTTTTCGAGTCGCCTTTGGGCCTGTTCAACGCCACCGAAGATGGCGCGATCCTCGAAGAAGACTTCGGCATTCCCAAACGCTACCTGAGCACCATCATGTCGCCGTGGGCCACCAAGCGCCTTGCCGAGTTTGGCGGTGATATCAGCCAGTTCCGCGTAGTAAAACTGTACCCGTCGATCCTCAACCAGATCGGTGTAGCCAAAACCGAACCCGGTGACGAAAACAACCAGGACATTTCGGCCCTTGTAGGTAAGGTCGATATCCGCAAACTGGAAGAATTCCCGCAGAACGATGCCGACGCCTACAGCTACTCGGGCGCTCTGTGCCGGTCCAACCAGGGCCTGATGGAGTTCGTGGAGATGTTCAAGGCACCTATCAAGGTGCTGCACCCACTGCTGACGGCTACCCAGGAAGGTAACTACAACAGTACCGAAGGCTTGGGCGCGATTCCGTTTACCGGCATCCTGCTTGCCCACTCCAACGAATCGGAATGGCATACCTTCCGCAACAACAAGAACAACGAAGCGTTTATCGACCGGATCTACATCGTCAAAGTACCGTACTGCCTGCGTGTCAGTGACGAAGTGAAAATCTACGACAAACTGCTGTTCAACAGCTCACTGGCCAAAGCCCATTGCGCACCCGACACCCTGAAGATGCTGGCCCAGTTCACCGTACTGTCGCGCCTCAAAGAACCGGAAAACTCCAACATCTACTCCAAGATGCGGGTTTATGACGGCGAGAACCTCAAGGACACCGACCCGAAAGCCAAGTCCATCCAGGAGTACCGTGACAACGCGGGTGTGGACGAAGGCATGAATGGCCTGTCGACCCGTTTTGCGTTCAAGATCCTGTCCAAGGTATTCAACTTCGACCCCCACGAAATTGCCGCCAACCCCGTGCACCTGCTTTATGTGCTCGAACAGCAGATCGAACAGGAACAATTCCAGGCCGAAACCCGCGAGCGCTACCTGCGTTTCCTCAAGGAATACCTGGCGCCGCGCTACATCGAATTTATCGGCAAGGAAATCCAGACCGCTTACCTGGAGTCCTACAGCGAATACGGGCAAAACATCTTCGACCGTTATGTGCTCTACGCCGACTTCTGGATTCAGGACCAGGAATACCGGGATCCGGAAACCGGCGAAATCCTCAACCGCGTGGCCCTCAACGAAGAGTTGGAAAAAATCGAGAAACCGGCCGGCATCAGCAATCCGAAAGATTTCCGCAACGAAATCGTCAACTTCGTACTGCGTGCCCGGGCGAATAACAACGGTAAGAATCCAACCTGGCTCAGTTACGAGAAACTGCGGGTGGTGATCGAGAAAAAAATGTTCTCCAACACCGAAGACCTGCTGCCGGTTATCAGTTTCAACGCCAAGGCAAGCAAAGAGGACCAGCAAAAACACAACGACTTTGTTACTCGAATGGTCGAACGTGGCTATACCGACAAACAAGTGCGGCTGCTCTCCGAGTGGTACCTGCGGGTCCGCAAGTCGCAGTGAGGCAGTTGTAAGCCTCAAGCCTCAAGCTGCAGGAAAAGGCATGGGTAAATGCCTGGACTTGCAGCTTGCAGCTCACAACTTGAAGCTGCCCGGAGGGCCTAATGAGCTATGTGATCGACCGACGCCTCAATGGCAAGAACAAGAGCACGGTTAACCGTCAGCGTTTTCTGCGTCGCTACCGTGACCACATTAAAAAGGCCGTAGAAGAGGCCGTGGGCCGCCGCTCCATTACGGATATGGAACATGGCGAGCAAATCAGCATCCCTGGCCGCGATATCGATGAACCGGTGATGCATCACGGGCGTGGTGGCAAGCAAACCGTGGTTCACCCCGGCAACAAGGAGTTTACCAGCGGCGAACATATCCCCCGCCCCCAAGGTGGATCGGGAGGTGGCGGCGGCCCTGGCAAAGCGGGGAATTCCGGCGAAGGCATGGACGAATTCGTGTTCCAGATCACTCAGGAAGAGTTCCTCGAATTCATGTTCGAAGACCTCGAACTGCCCAATCTGGTCAAACGCAACCTGACCGGCACCGACACGTTCAAAACCGTACGTGCCGGTATCAGCAACGAGGGCAACCCGTCTCGTATCAACATCATTCGTACCTTGCGCTCAGCTCACGCTCGACGCATCGCGCTGTCCGGCAGCAGCCGGGCGAAACTGCGGGAAGCCAAGGCCGAACTGGAGCGATTAAAACGCGAGGAGCCCGATAACTTCGGCGATATCAAGACCATCGAGGCCGAAATCGAGAAACTCAGCGCCCGCATTCATCGCGTGCCATTTCTCGACACCTTTGACCTCAAGTACAACCTGTTGATCAAACAGCCCAACCCCAGCTCCAAAGCCGTCATGTTCTGCCTCATGGACGTTTCAGGCTCCATGACCCAAGCCACCAAAGACATTGCCAAACGCTTTTTCATCCTTCTGTACCTGTTCCTGAAGCGTAACTACGACAAGATTGACGTAGTGTTTATTCGCCATCACACCAGCGCACGAGAGGTGGACGAAGAGGAGTTTTTCTATTCCCGGGAAACCGGCGGCACTATCGTCTCCAGCGCACTCAAACTGATGCAGGAGATCATGGCCGAACGCTACCCCACCAACGAATGGAACATCTACGCAGCCCAAGCCTCTGACGGAGACAACTGGAACGACGACTCACCCATCTGCCGCGACATTCTGATCAACCAGATCATGCCATTTGTGCAGTACTACACTTATGTAGAGATCACCCCGCGCGAACACCAGGCGCTCTGGTATGAGTACGAACGCATCAGCGAGGCGTTTTCCGACACCTTCGCTCAACAGCAACTGGTCTCGGCCGGCGATATTTATCCGGTCTTCCGTGAACTCTTCCAGCGCAGGTTAGTGACATGACCGCCAAAGAGAATAAGCGCCAACCCATCTCCACCGGCTCAGAGTGGACCTTTGACCTGATCCAGGCGTATGACCGCGAAATCGGCCGCCTGGCTGGCCGCTATGCGCTGGACACTTACCCTAACCAGATCGAAGTCATCACCGCCGAACAAATGATGGATGCCTACGCATCAGTGGGCATGCCGCTGGGTTATCACCACTGGTCCTATGGCAAACACTTCCTTAGTACTGAAAAATCCTACACTCGGGGCCAGATGGGTCTGGCCTACGAAATCGTTATCAACTCAGACCCCTGCATTGCCTATCTGATGGAAGAAAACACCATCTGCATGCAGGCACTGGTAGTAGCCCACGCCTGCTATGGCCACAACAGCTTCTTCAAGGGCAACTACCTGTTCCGCACCTGGACTGACGCCAGTTCGATCATCGATTACCTGGTATTCGCCAAGCAATACATCATGCAATGTGAGGAACGCCACGGCATCGATGCGGTGGAAGACCTGCTCGATTCCTGCCATGCCTTGATGAACTACGGTGTGGACCGCTACAAAAGGCCTGACCCGATCTCTGCCGAGGAGGAGCGCCGTCGACAAAAGGAACGCGAAGAGCACCTGCAAAAACAGATCAACGACCTGTGGCGCACCATCCCCAAAAGCGCAGACAAGCTCAGCGAGAAGGACAACGCCCGTTTCCCCGAAGAGCCTCAGGAAAACATCCTCTACTTCCTGGAAAAACACGCCCCGCTGCTGGAGCCCTGGCAGCGCGAAGTTGTACGTATCGTGCGCAAAATAGCCCAGTACTTTTATCCGCAGCGGCAAACACAAGTGATGAACGAGGGGTGGGCGACTTTCTGGCATTACACCTTGATGAACGACCTGTACGACGAAGGCCTGGTGACCGAGGGCTTTATGATGGAGTTCCTCATTTCCCACACCAGCGTGGTGTTCCAGCCTGGCTTTGACAGCCCTTACTACAGCGGTATCAACCCCTACGCGCTTGGGTTTGCGATGTATTGCGATATCCGGCGCATATGCGAACACCCGACCGAGGAGGATCGTTACTGGTTCCCGGACCTTGCGGGCAGCGACTGGCTGTCGAGCATCAAATTCGCCATGAGCAGCTTCAAGGACGAGAGTTTTATCCTGCAATACCTCTCACCCAAAGTGATCCGCGACCTGAAGCTGTTCAGCATCATGGACGACGATCAAAAAGACGACCTGCTGGTGCCAGCCATCCACGACGAAAATGGCTACCGCATCATTCGCGAAACCCTGGCCGCGCAATACAACCTGGGCAATCGCGAACCCAATATCCAGATCTGGAGCATCGACCGCCGGGGCGACCGTTCACTGACCCTGCGTCACCAGCAACATGACCGCAAACCCCTGGGCGACTCCACCGAAGAAGTTCTCAAGCACTTGCACCGCTTGTGGGGCTTCGACATCCACCTGGAAACACTGCAAGGCGACCAGGTCATGAAGGTCCACCATGTCCCGCCAAAAGGCGACCACGGTGAGATTGACCGCGGCCGCCTGGATATGGGAGCCATTCACCTGTAAAGCAGGCCTCCGTTAGCACGGCACACGCGCTATCCTGTCGCGCTAACGGAGGTTTTTTATGAAGATCTATAAAGTTGGCGGCGCAGTGCGCGATCGCCTGCTGGGCAAGCCTGTCACCGATATTGACTGGGTGGTGGTGGGCGCAACGGCCGAACAAATGCAGGCCTTGGGCTATCGCCCTGTTGGTTCTGACTTCCCGGTATTTCTTCACCCCAAGACGGGTGACGAATATGCACTGGCCCGCACCGAACGCAAAAGCGGGCATGGTTATGGGGGCTTTGTTTTTCACGCCAGCCCCGACGTCACCCTCGAAGAAGACCTGATCCGTCGCGACCTGACCATCAATGCGATGGCAGAGGACGAGGCTGGCAACGTAACCGACCCTTACCATGGCCAGCGCGACCTTGAAGCCCGTATTTTGCGCCACGTTTCCCCCGCATTCGCCGAAGATCCCCTAAGAGTACTGCGCGTAGCCCGATTCGCTGCGCGCTACGCCAGCCTGGGCTTCAGCATCGCTCCCGAGACTCTGGAGCTGATGCGCCAACTGTCCCGGTCCGGCGAACTGCAAGCCTTGACCCCGGAGCGCTGCTGGAAGGAAATTTCCCGAGCCCTTATGGAAGATCAGCCTCAGGTTTTTATCGAAGTGCTGCGCAGCTGCGACGCTCTTGAAGTACTGCTACCCGAAGTGAACGCCCTGTTCGGCGTCCCTCAGCCCCCCGCCCATCACCCGGAAATCGACAGTGGTGTACATACCCTCAGCGTGCTGGAGCAATCGGCGCTGCACAAGCAACCGCTGACGGTTCGCTGGGCTTGTTTACTGCACGATCTGGGCAAGGGGCTTACGCCAGAGAAAGACTGGCCAAGGCATATTGCCCACGAACACAAGGGACTGCGCCTGATCAAGGCGGTCAATGAACGCTATAAGGTGCCGAGGGACTGTCAGGAGCTGGCATTGCTGGTAGGCGAATACCACACCCACGGCCATCGCGCCCTTGAGCTCAAGGCTTCGACGCTACTGGAATTGCTGCAGCGCTTCGACGTATACCGTCGGCCACAGCGGTTCGAGGAGTTTATCGTAGCGTGCGAGATGGACGCCAAAGGCCGCCTGGGCCTGGAAGACCGACCCTACCCGCAGGCCGACTACCTGCGCGGCGCGGCGCGGGCCGCCCTTTCGGTAGCGGTGCAGCCGTTACTGGAGCAGGGTTACAAGGGCCCCGAACTGGGCGAAGCACTCAAGCGCGAACGGCTCAAGGCACTACAAGCTTACAAGGATGCGGCGTAGTGCAAACCTTGTGGGAGCGGGCTTGCTCGTGATTAGGGCACCACGGTCTTACACTCAGACCGCATCGACGCCATCGCGAGCAAGCCCGCTCCCACAAAAAAGCAGCAACCTGCAGCCCATTCAATCGACTCTCAGCCCGCCAGCATCTCCAGCGGCGTCAAGGACTCCCCCCGCCACTCGAAGGCTGCAGGCGCAAGCACCTGCTCGATCTGCGCCTCGGCCCAAATCTGCGCAAGCGTCTTGCCCACACCGGGATGAACTTTGTCTGGGGCAATCAAAGACAGCGGCCACAACACAAAAGCGTTCTTGAGGATTTCGGCACGGGGCAAGGTCAAACCGTCAAAGTTGCCCACCAGATCGCCAAAGAACAACACGTCGATATCCAGCGGCAAACCTTTGCGATCTTGAGCGTAACGCCCGCTATCAGCTTCGATCAGCTTCAAACGACGACTTAACTCAACCAGTGGAAAATCGGTTTTTGCCGACACCACGAGGTTGAAAAACGGCCCGCTCTTGATACCCACCGGCTGGCTTTCAAACACCGCCGAACAGCGCATCTCCTGCAAGAATCCGCTCAGCGCTTCCAGCCCTGCCAGCAAGTGCTTCTCACGCTCGACATTACTGCCCAGCCCGAGATAAACCTGAGTTAGCGACATCCGCGCTCAATCTCCACGCCCACCCCAGTGGCCGCCGCAACTGCGCCGGGCTTGGTCAGCTTGAGGTGCAGCCAGGGGATAGTGAACTCACTCATCAACACTTCGGCCAGTCGCTCTGCAAAGGTCTCCACCAGCTGGAATTGAGCCTGCTCGGCGAACGCCTGAATTCGCGACGAAACGCTCGCATAATCCAGCGCCAACGTCAGATCATCGCCAGCCGCAGCTGGACGGTTATCCCACGCAAAACTCAGATCAAGGCGCAGACACTGACGGATGCCACGTTCCCAGTCATAAGCACCGATTACGGTGTCAACTTCCAGGCCTTCGATAAACACTCTGTCCAAGCACTCTTCTCCGCAGCACGACAAGGGCGCAAAGCGCCGTTAGAATCAGGGCGTCCTCGCCCGGAATAGTTAGCATGTTTTGGTTACTGGCGATCCTCGCCTACCTGCTCGGCTCTCTGTCCTTTGCCATTTTGCTCAGCCGCCTGACGGGAACCCCCGACCCGCGAATGAGTGGCTCCGGCAATGCCGGCGCAACCAACATGTTGCGTCTGGCCGGCAAAAAACTTGCCGTCCTGACCTTGCTCGGTGACCTGTGCAAGGGGCTTTTGCCCGTCCTGCTGGCCAACCAACTGGATCTCTCGCTCCAGGACCAGGCCTGGATCGGCGGCTGCGCCGTTGTAGGTCACATGTACCCTGCCTACTTCCGCTTTCGCGGCGGCAAGGGTGTCGCCACGGCGGTCGGCATGCTGCTGGGACTGTATCCCCCTGCTGCACTGTTGGCAGTCGCCGCATGGCTGCTGACCTTCCAGCTGACCCGTACCAGCTCACTGGCGGCGTTGATCGCCACTCCCCTGACCCTGCCATTGCTGGCCTGGCAAGAGCCTGCCGCGCTACTGCCAATGAGCGCCTTGACGGCGCTGATTGTATGGCGCCATCGCGGCAATTTACGCGACCTGATGGCCGGGCGCGAACGGCATTTCTGAATCTTGCCCGTGAAAAATCTTCACGCCGGCTCCAGCCCCCATTCTCACAGGGGCTGCAGTTGCTCCATCGGCCAGCGTGCCTGCACGCTGATCGCCAATGATTCGTGCTGACCGGCCTGCAAGCGCTGACAACCCGCAAACGCAATCATCGCGCCATTATCCGTACAAAATTCCGGACGGGCGTAATACACATTGCCCTTCATCTCACCGAGCATTTTCTCAAGGGAAACGCGCAGCGCCTTGTTGGCACTCACCCCGCCTGCAATCACCAGGCGCTTCATGCCTGCATGCTTCAAGGCACGCTTGCACTTGATGGTCAGCGTTTCAACCACGGCCTGCTGGAACGCCAGGGAGATATCGCAACGGGTCTGCTCAGTGTCGTCGCCCTCTGCCACACAACGCTGCCAGGTGTTCAAGGCAAACGTCTTGAGGCCGCTGAAGCTGAATTGCAGGCCCGGACGGTCTGTCATGGGCCTGGGGAAGACAAAGCGTCCTGCAACGCCCTGGGCGGCCAAGCGCGCGATCTCAGGGCCACCCGGATAGTTAAGCCCCATCATCTTCGCGGTCTTGTCGAACGCTTCACCCGCGGCGTCATCCAGTGTCTCGCCCAGCAACTCGTATTGGCCGATGCCATCAACGCGAACCAGCTGCGTATGACCGCCCGAGACCAACAAAGCGACGAACGGAAATTCCGGAGGTTGCTCTTCCAGCATAGGGGCCAGTAAATGGCCTTCCATGTGATGCACGCCAAGGGCCGGAATGCCCCAGGCAAACGCCAGCGCCTGGGCGCAAGAAGCCCCAACCAGCAGGGCTCCAACCAATCCCGGGCCCGCCGTATAGGCAATTGCGTCGATCTCGGTAGGCACACAGTCGGCCTCGGCCAGCACCTGACGAATCAACGGCAGCATTCGCTTGACGTGATCTCTGGAAGCCAGCTCCGGTACCACACCGCCATAGGCGCGGTGAAGGTCGATCTGACTGAACAGTGCATCGGCCAAAAGCCCGCGTTCACTGTCGTATAGCGCGACGCCGGTTTCGTCGCAGGAGGTTTCTAATCCCAGTACTAGCATGGGTTTACGCCTTGTAGAGGCTAAATTCGAAGGCGCGCATAATAGTCGCCACTCCCGCCCCCGGCCAGCGGTTTTCGATCAGAGGCTTTGCATTCCGGGCGATGAGGGGTTAACATCCGCAACCCTTAAAAACCGACGTCTTCCAACGCGATTTTGCCTTGAGACGTTGACCCCGGTAATGAATGAAGGTAGCTCTGGATGCCAGCCGTCAAAGTAAAAGAGAACGAACCCTTCGACGTAGCTCTGCGTCGTTTCAAGCGCTCCTGCGAAAAAGCCGGTGTTCTGGCTGAAGTTCGCAGCCGCGAATTTTACGAGAAGCCGACTTCTGAGCGTAAGCGTAAAGCAGCAGCTGCTGTTAAGCGTCACGCGAAGAAAGTTCAGCGCGAGCAGCGCCGCGCCGTTCGTCTGTACTAATACACAGACGTTCGTTGCACGCTTCTGCCAAGCCCGGCCTAAAGCCGGGCCGTAGGCAGTTGTTGCAAGTTACATGCTTTATCGTCAAGGCCGCAGATGCGACCGCGACAAGCGTTACAACACGTCAGACCTGGCCTAATAGCCAGCGGTGCACGTCTTTACTGACGAGCCTTCCAAGGCTACCGACGAGCACATCTCTCTGATTATCCTTAAAGACGATCAGCCCAAGGCACCTCTCCAGTGCCTGCTTATGAGCTATCCGAGACCAGCCATTGGTCAGTGCCGGACTCAGAGCGTGACATTTATCGATCCCGTCGACTCTGATTAATATGAGTAGAGCGGATTTCGACAGATACACTTCCCCGAGATAATTGAGCAGACGCCCCACGATCGAGCAGAGCTTTTGCCTGCACGCACGATGACCAAGCTCTTTATTCGGACCCAATTCTGCGCAGTGATGACGAGAACGCCATGGCCGGGTTAATCCCCCAGAGCTTTATTGACGACCTTCTGAACCGTACCGATATCGTCGATGTCGTCAGCTCGCGCGTGCAAATGAAGAAAGCTGGCAAGAACTACACCGCCTGCTGCCCCTTCCACAAAGAAAAAACCCCGTCGTTCAGCGTCAGCCCGGACAAGCAGTTCTATTACTGCTTTGGCTGCGGCGCTGGCGGTAACGCCCTCGGCTTCATCATGGACCATGACAACCTGGACTTCCCCCAGGCTGTCGAAGAACTGGCCAAAGCTGCCGGGATGGAAATCCCACGGGAAGAAAGCGGCCGGGCGCACAAACCTCGGCAACCGACTGACTCCCCGCTATACCCGCTTCTTACTGCAGCTGCTGACTTTTATCGCCAGGCCTTGAAAAGCCATCCAGCACGAAAAGCAGCGGTGGACTACCTGAAAGGCCGAGGCCTGACCGGCGAAATCGCTCGCGACTTCGGCTTGGGCTTTGCGCCACCAGGCTGGGACAACCTCTACAAACACCTGAGCAGTGACACGCTGCAACAAAAAGCCATGATCGACGCTGGCCTGCTGGTCGAGAACGCCGAGACCGGCAAGCGTTACGACCGCTTTCGCGACCGGGTAATGTTTCCAATCCGCGACAGCCGTGGCCGCATCATCGCTTTTGGTGGCCGGGTGCTCGGCGACGACAAGCCCAAATACCTGAACTCCCCGGAAACCCCGGTCTTTCACAAAGGCCAGGAACTGTACGGGCTGTTCGAAGCACGCAAGTTCAATCGCAGCCTCGACGAAATCATCGTGGTTGAAGGCTATATGGACGTCATTGCCCTGGCCCAGCAAGGCCTGCGCAATGCTGTCGCGACACTGGGCACCGCTACCAGCGAAGAGCACATGAAGCGCCTGTTTCGCGTGGTACCCAGCGTATTGTTCTGTTTTGACGGCGACCAGGCCGGCCGCAATGCGGCATGGCGCGCACTTGAAGCCACGCTGCCCTGCCTGCAGGACGGGCGCCGCGCACGCTTCCTGTTTTTGCCCGAGGGTGAAGACCCGGACACCCTGGTGCGCTCTGAAGGCACCGATGCTTTCAAGGCCCGTATCAACCAGCATGCCCAGCCACTGGCAGACTACTTCTTCCAGCAATTGACCGAAGAAGCCGACCCTCGCTCGCTCGAAGGCAAGGCCCATATGGCCACGCTGGCAGCACCGCTGATCGACAAAGTCCCGGGCGCCAACCTGCGGACCCTGATGCGTCAGCGCCTGAGCGAAATAACCGGCCTTACCAGCGAAACCGTCAGCCAGCTGGCACAAAATACGCCCGCAAAAATCCAGGCACAGCCAACCTATGACCCGGGCATTGATTACGATGCAATGCCCGACTACAGCGACTTCCAGCAACCGGACATGTACATCCCCCAACAGGAATGGACCCCGAAAAAGACCGGCGCTGGCGGCAAAAAGTGGGAAAACAAACCCTGGGACAAAAAAGGCAAGCGCGGCGCCGAACGCGAGCAGGCCTGGATCCCGGTAGGTGTTGAACCCCCGACCCTGACAGCCCTGCGCACCCTGCTGCATCACCCGCAACTGGCCAAAAAAGTTGAGGACGCCGGGCACTTTGCTGCAGAAGACCAGACTAATAATCAACTACTGATTGCTCTGGTCGAGGCTGTACAGAAAAATCCTAAGCTAAGCTCTATTCAGCTACTGTCCCGCTGGCACGGCACTGAACAGGGCCGTTTGCTGCAAAGACTGCTGGAAAAGGAATGGCTAATTGATGCCGATAACCTTGAACAACAGTTTTTCGACACCATAACTAGCCTGTCAGCTCGCCAACGCGAGCGAAATCTAGAGCAACTTCTTCGAAAAGCACGTCAAGGCGAGCTAAGTAGCGAGGAAAAAAATCAGTTACGCGACCTTTTAAGTCGCAATAATCCTGCATCAAACCCGACCTCAACTGGCGCGTGAGGTCATAGCTAAGGTATAATCCTCGGCTTGTTTTTTGCCCGCCAAGACCTTCAGTGGATAGGGTGTTATGTCCGGAAAAGCGCAACAGCAGTCTCGTATCAAAGAGTTGATCACCCTCGGCCGTGAGCAGAAGTATCTGACTTACGCAGAGGTCAACGACCACCTGCCCGAAGATATTTCAGATCCGGAGCAAGTGGAAGACATCATCCGCATGATTAATGACATGGGGATCCCCGTACACGAGAGTGCTCCGGATGCGGACGCCCTTATGTTGGCCGATGCCGACACCGACGAAGCAGCAGCTGAAGAAGCGGCTGCAGCGTTGGCGGCAGTAGAGACCGACATTGGTCGTACTACCGACCCTGTGCGCATGTATATGCGTGAAATGGGCACGGTAGAACTGCTGACACGTGAAGGCGAAATCGAAATCGCCAAGCGTATCGAAGAAGGCATCCGTGAAGTGATGGGCGCAATCGCGCACTTCCCTGGCACGGTTGACCATATTCTCTCCGAGTACACTCGCGTCACCACCGAAGGTGGCCGCCTGTCCGACGTTCTGAGCGGTTATATCGACCCGGACGACGGTATTGCGCCGCCCGCAGCCGAAGTACCTCCTCCTGTCGACACCAAGGTGAAAGCCGAAGGTGATGACGAAGAGGACGACAAGGAAGATTCCGGCGAAGACGAGGAAGAGGTCGAAAGCGGCCCTGATCCGATCATCGCGGCCCAGCGCTTTGGCGCTGTTTCCGATCAGATGGAAATCGCTCGCAAGGCCCTGAAAAAGCACGGTCGCGGCAGCAAGCAGGCAATTGCCGAGCTGGTTGCACTGGCTGAGCTGTTCATGCCGATCAAACTGGTTCCGAAGCAATTCGAAGGCCTGGTTGAGCGTGTTCGCAGCGCCCTGGAGCGTCTGCGTGCACAAGAGCGCGCAATCATGCAGCTGTGTGTACGTGATGCACGCATGCCGCGCACCGATTTCCTGCGCCTGTTCCCGGGCAACGAAGTCGACGAAAGCTGGAGCGATGCGCTGGCCAAAGGCAAAAGCAAATATGCTGAAGCCATTGGTCGCCTGCAACCGGACATCATCCGTTGCCAGCAAAAGCTCTCTGCTCTGGAAGCAGAAACCGGCTTGAAGATTGCCGAGATCAAGGACATCAACCGTCGCATGTCGATCGGCGAGGCCAAGGCCCGCCGCGCGAAGAAAGAAATGGTTGAAGCCAACTTGCGTCTGGTGATCTCCATCGCCAAGAAGTACACCAACCGTGGCCTGCAGTTCCTCGATCTGATCCAGGAAGGCAACATCGGCTTGATGAAAGCGGTAGACAAGTTTGAATACCGCCGCGGCTACAAATTCTCGACTTATGCCACCTGGTGGATCCGTCAGGCGATCACTCGCTCGATCGCCGACCAGGCCCGCACCATCCGTATTCCGGTGCACATGATCGAGACGATCAACAAGCTCAACCGTATTTCCCGTCAGATGTTGCAGGAAATGGGCCGTGAACCGACCCCGGAAGAGCTGGGCGAACGCATGGAAATGCCTGAGGATAAAATCCGCAAGGTATTGAAGATCGCTAAAGAGCCGATCTCCATGGAAACCCCGATCGGTGATGACGAAGACTCCCATCTGGGTGACTTCATCGAAGACTCGACCATGCAGTCGCCAATCGATGTTGCTACCGTTGAGAGCCTTAAAGAAGCGACACGCGACGTACTCGGCGGCCTCACAGCCCGTGAAGCCAAGGTACTGCGCATGCGTTTCGGTATCGACATGAATACCGACCACACCCTTGAGGAGGTTGGTAAACAGTTCGACGTTACCCGTGAGCGGATTCGTCAGATCGAAGCCAAGGCGCTGCGCAAGCTGCGCCACCCGACGAGAAGCGAGCATTTGCGCTCCTTCCTCGACGAGTGACAACAAACCCCCCGGCCCTGCCGGGGGTTTTGCTTTACAGCTAAAAACCTCCTGCTCCCTCCCCTCTGCCACAGCCCGACTACACTGGATGCATCCAGGTGTATTGAAGGGATGCGTATGTCACGCTTGCTGGCTACCCTGCTTCTGTCACTTCTCGTTTGGACCTCTGGCGCCCAAGCCCTGACGTTCACCGATGAAGAACAGCAATGGCTCAAGGAGCACCCCGAACTGCTCCTCGGCATCGATACCACATGGCCGCCTTTTGAGTTCCTCAACGCACAGGGCACCTATACAGGCCTCGCTGCCGACTATGTAAACCTGATCACCAACCAGTTGGGCGTAAGCGTCAAGCAAGTCGCTGCGTCAAGCTGGAGCGAAGTCCTGGAGCAAACCAAGGAAGGCAAACTCGACTGGCTACCCGGCGTCATGTCGACCCCCGAGCGGCAAAAACGCCTGGCATTTACCCGGCCCTATCTGGACTTCCCCATTGTCATCCTCGCCCACAAGGGCGGCGCGGCACCTAAAAATATCCAGGAACTCTACGGCCTCAGAGTGGGTGTAATTGAAAACTACGCCCCCCACGAATTGCTGCGCGCTCAACACCCTGACCTCAACATCGTCGCCCTGCCTAACGTCAGCTCGGCGTTGCAGGCTCTGGCCACGGACCAGGTAGATGCCATGGTGGGTGATCTGGCTTCCAGCGTATGGAGCTTGCGCCAGCTCAAGCTCGATGGCCTGTACGTCAGCGGGGAAACCCCGTATCGCTTTCAATTGGCCATGGCCGTTCCTAAAAACCAGACCGTTCTGCTAGGACTGCTGGACAAGGTGCTGGCCAATATAAGCCCGAGTGAAACCCAGCGCATTCAGCAGCACTGGGTAGGCGATATCAACGATTACCGACCCCTGTGGCGCACCCTGCTGCTCTATGTTCTGCCTGGCATACTGCTGCTGATCATCATTTTGTTCGTAGTCATCCGCATCAACCGACGCCTGAGCTCCGAGATTTCCCGGCGAACAACCCTCGAACAGGAACTGCGCAGCAGCGAGGATCACTACAAGGGGTTGATTGAAAGCCTTTCGGCTATTGCCTGGGAAGCACAGCTGGACAACGACACCTATACCTATGTCTCCCCCCAGGCCGAAGCCTTGCTCGGCTATCCAGTCTCTGACTGGCTAAGCCCGGGGTTCTGGAAACGGGTCGTTCACCCCGATGACCTGCCCAGAATCCAGGCCTGGCGTAAAAAAGAGATCAGCGCAGGCCACGATCACAGCTTGGACTATCGGGTGATCACCGCAGAGGGCAACATCCTCTGGCTACGGGACATTGCCAGTATCACGACCCACAATCAGCAAGCCGTGGTTCGCGGCTTGCTGATCAATATCAGCGAAACCAAGCAGACTGAAGAAGCCTTGCTTCTTTCCGAAGAAAAGTTTGCCAAAGCATTTCATGCATCGCTGGACGGCCTTTTACTGAGCCGTCAAAGCGATGGCCTGATACTCGAGATCAACGAAGGTTTCAGCCGGGTCATCGGCTATGACAGTGCCAGTGCCTTGTACCACTCAACCCTGGAACTGCAATTGTGGGTCGACCCCCATGAGCGCCGTGAATTGCTTGCGGTCCTGGAAAAAAACGGCTTTGTGCGCGACTTCACCTGCCATATCCGACATAAGGACGGGCAAGTTCGCCTCTGTGAAATCTCCAGCTACCCGTTGCTGATCGGCGCCGACGACTGCATTTTGACCATCGTCCACGACATTACCGAACGGCATCAGATGCAGGAAAAACTTCTGCAAACAGCCACCGTGTTCGAGAGCACGGCCGAAGGCATCATCTTTACCGATCCCGAGCAAAAAATTACCGCGGTCAACCGGGCCTTCGGCGAAATCACCGGTTACTCCGAAAGTGAAGTCCTGGGCCAGACGCCGCGCATGCTGGGGTCTGGCCGACACGACAAACTGTTCTTTGCAACCATGTGGTACCAGCTATCGACCGCTGACAACTGGCAGGGCGAAATCTTCAACAGACGCAAAAACGGTGAAATCTACCCTAGCTGGATGACCATCAGCGCCGTGCGCAACAACAATGATGTGGTGACACATTTCGTCGCCGTATTTTCTGATATTTCCACCCTCAAACTGGCCCAGGAACGCCTTGATCACCAGGCCCACCACGACCCGCTGACCAACCTTCCCAACCGTTTGCTGTTTGAAAGCCGGGTGCGCCAGGTACTCTCCGATCAGCGGCGCAATGATCAACATAGCGCGGTGCTGTTTCTGGACCTTGATCGCTTCAAGAACATCAATGACAGCCTCGGGCACCCTGTGGGCGATCAGTTGCTGAGGGGCATCGCAGCCCGCCTCACCGAACAATTGCGCGACATCGACACGGTCGCCCGTCTTGGCGGCGATGAATTTATCGTCCTGCTGCCTGGGCTCAAACACCCGGAAGATGCACAGAAGATTGCCGAAAAGCTGCTGAACAGCTTCAACGAACCCTTTCTGACCGACGAAAGCGAACTGTTTATCAGCGCCAGCGTCGGTATCAGCATCTACCCGGATGATGGCGACGACGTGGCCACACTGATCAAAAATGCCGATATCGCGATGTACCACTCCAAACTCAAAGGGCGCAATCGCGTCGAACGTTACAGCCACGACCTTAACTCCCAGACCAGTGCCCGCATCCTTCTGGGCCAGGAACTGCGCCGCGCCCTGGAGCGAGGCCAGGTCTCACTGCTGTATCAGCCCAAAGTCCGTCTGCGCGACCATACGCTGGCTGGCGCCGAAGCACTGTTGCATTGGAACCACCCTCTACTCGGAGGAATCTCACATGAGCGCTTGATTCATCTGGCAGAAGAAAACGGCATGATCATTCAAATTGGTGACTGGATGCTCGAGCGTGCGTGCCAGCAACTGTGCTCATGGAATCAACTGTACAAGCCCTTTGGACCCATCTCGGTCAACCTTGCCAGCGCCCAATTACACCAGCCGGGGCTGATGGCGCACATCCAGCAACTGCTCGAAACCTGCAAGCTCAAACCCGAGAGCCTGAAACTGAAAATCACCGAAACTTTTCTCACCGGCCAGACCGAAGCGGCATTTGATGCCCTGCATCGGCTCAAACAACTGGGAGTAAAACTGTCCATCGACAATTTTGGTACTGGCAACTCGTCCCTCAGTTACCTGAAGCGCTTGCCGTTGGACACGTTGAAAATCGACCCGTCATTTGTACATGGCTTGCCCGACGATCCCCATGATGCTGCCATCGTGCATGCCATCATCGCGCTGGGGCACAGCATGCACTTCACCATCATTGCCGACGGTGTTCAAAACCGGGAACAACAGATTTTCCTGGCGCAGGCAGGTTGCGAACTGATCCAGGGCGAGATCGTCAGCCCGCCGTTACTTCCCGAAAAATTTGCAGCAACTTTCCTTCACCTGGCAATTTCAGATCTTTCGGATAGCACTACTTAGAAACCATCGTTATAATCCGCGACCTACTGAGGGCCTATAGCTCAGTTGGTTAGAGCAGGGGACTCATAATCCCTTGGTCGTAGGTTCGAGTCCTACTGGGCCCACCAAACTCAAAGCCGCGCACTGCGCGGCTTTTGTGTTTCCGGGGTTTGGGATTTTGCTTTTCAAAACGCCTAGAAAACCGGTTTGCGTCCACAAAACGTCCACAGGCCAGCTCTATAGTCCTTTCGTCGGCTCACCCTGCATCCCAGGTTAGACAGTGAGCCGATTTGCCGGCATTATCGGCTCACTATATGAGCCGAATATATTCGTTAATCGGCTCATAGACGAGTAAAGCCCATGAACGATTCCCCCTGGATCTGGCAACAGCCCGGCTGGCCAAACTTTAGCTGGCAAGCTGAGATGCTTAACCCGCTATTGCGTGCCTGTACCCAGGCTCAGGGCCGTTTGCTGGGGATGATTGGCGCTGTCGGAAGTGATAATGAAGCGCTCAACAGCCTGGACACCATGCTGCAAAACATCGTTACCTCATCAGCCATTGAGGGCGAACAGCTGAATGCAGGCTCTGTACGTTCATCCCTGGCTCGCCGCATGGGGCTGACCGGAACAGGTCGCACAACTGCACGCTCCGAAGGCTTGGCACAATTGTTGTTCGATGCCACAAGTGCGCATCAACGCTTGCTGGATCTTGAACGCCTCTATAAGTGGCACTGCTGGCTGTTCCCCGGCGAGGACAAGCTGTCGGCCCGCCCACTGCACACTGGCACGCTGCGCGGCGAAGAACCCATGCAGGTAGTATCCGGGCCCCTCCACCACCCCACCGTGCATTTTGAAGCACCACCACGTGCCGGGCTGGAAGAGCAACTGGGCGATTTCCTCACTTGGTTCGAGAGCAGCAGAATCGATGTCAGCCTTGATCCTTTACTACGTGCTGGCATTGCCCACTTTTGGTTCATTACCTTGCATCCGTTCGATGACGGCAACGGCCGCCTCACTCGCACGCTCACCGATTTGGCATTGGCCCAGAGTGAGCAGCAATCCATCCGCTTCTATGCCATGTCAGTCAGCATTCTTGATGACCGCACCGGTTATTACCGAATTCTGGAGTCCAGCCAGAAAGGCACACTGGATATCACTCCATGGTTGCAGTGGTTTCTAGCCACGCTGCTTAAAAGCCTGGAGCAGGCCCTTGCCCGGATTGAACGAGTATTGAGCAAGGCCCGTTTCTGGCAACTACACCGCAACCAGGCCCTGCTAGCCGAACAGCTCAAGGTGCTGAACCGCCTGCTCGACGGTGGCGAACGCGGCTTCGAGAACGGTATAAACGCCGCTCAATACCAAGCCGTGACCAAAGTCTCCAAGGCTACCGCGACCCGCCACCTGGGTGACCTGCTTGCGAAAGGCTGCATCACTCGCCTGCCTGGCAGTGGGCGCAGCACACGCTACCAAATTCAGTACGGCGTCAGCCTCCAAGGTGACCAGACACTGAGTAGCAAACTCGACTAAGACCAACAATCACGCAGCCCCTGGAGCCACCCTTGCCTGACACCCGCCCCCCTGCACTGGATGAAATCGACCGTCAATTGATCGCGGCCTTGCAGCTCAATGCCCGGGAAAGCGTGGCAATGCTGGCACGCCAATTGGGGATTGCCCGCACCACCGTGACATCACGCCTGGCGCGGCTGGAGAAAACCGGGGTGATTACCGGCTACGGGGTTCGCTTGGGCCAGCGCCTGATTGATGGCGGCCTGCAGGCCTATGTCGGGATTACCGTGCAGCCACGCTCCGGCAAGGACGTGGTGCGACGCTTGAGTGCGATGGCCCAGGTGCAGCAACTGTGCGCAGTCAGTGGCGAATTCGATTACGTGGCTTGGCTGCGCAGCGATTCACCCGAGCAGCTGGACCAGTTGCTCGATCAGATCGGCAGTGTCGAAGGCGTCGAGAAAACCACCACCTCAATCATCCTCAGCAGCAAAATTGATCGCGGATAAGTCACATCGACTAGCCGCTTCGTCATATTGACTAAATAAAAGTCATAACGACGACAGTTTGCGTCTTATTTACGTGTTCTGCGCTGCCTATCATGGTGCCTGTCTTTTTCTATACTCAAGGTAAAGCTTGGGTCGCCAGCAAGGTCAGCCATGAACAAGAATAATCGTCACCCTGTCGACGGTAAAAAACCCGTCACCATCTTCGGCCCGGACTTCCCGTTTGCCTTCGATGACTGGATCGAACACCCCGCTGGCCTGGGCAGTATTCCCACACATAAACTTGGCGCTGAGGTAGCGATTGTCGGTGCTGGCATGGCCGGGATGGTGGCGGCCTACGAGTTGATGAAGCTGGGCCTCAAACCCGTGGTATATGAAGCCTCGAAAATGGGTGGGCGCCTGCGCTCGCAAGCCTTTGAGGGCAGTGAAGGGGTGATTGCCGAGCTCGGCGGCATGCGCTTTCCAGTGTCGTCAACAGCGTTTTACCACTATGTCGACAAGCTGGGGCTGGAGACCAAACCCTTCCCCAACCCGCTGACCCCAGCTTCCGGCAGTACGGTTATCGACCTCGAAGGCCAAACCTTCTACGCACAAAAACTGGCGGATCTGCCTGCCCTGTTTCAGGAAGTGGCCGACGCCTGGGCCGATGCGCTGGAGGAAGGTTCGCGCTTTGGCGATATTCAGCAAGCCATCCGTGACCGCGACGTCCCTCGCCTCAAAGAGCTGTGGAACACGCTGGTTCCTCTGTGGGACGACCGCACGTTCTACGACTTCGTCGCGACCTCCAAGGCCTTTGCCAAACTGTCATTCCAGCACCGCGAAGTGTTTGGCCAGGTGGGTTTCGGTACTGGCGGATGGGATTCGGACTTCCCCAACTCGATGCTGGAAATCTTCCGGGTGGTGATGACCAACTGCGACGACCATCAGCATCTGGTCGTTGGCGGTGTCGAGCAAGTGCCACTGGGAATCTGGCGCCACGCCCCCGAACGCTGTGCCCATTGGCCTGCAGGCACCAGCCTGAGTTCGCTGCACAACGGCGCACCTCGCACCGGGGTCAAGGCGATCTCACGCACACAAGATGGGATGTTTTCCGTCACTGACATTCTCGGAGTCACACGCCCCTACGAAGCCGTGCTGGTCACATGTCAAAGCTGGCTACTGACCACCCAGATCGAATGCGAAGAGTCGCTGTTCTCACAGAAACTGTGGATGGCCCTTGACCGTACGCGCTACATGCAATCATCGAAAACCTTTGTCATGGTCGACCGCCCGTTCTGGAAGGACAAAGACCCGGAAACCGGCCGCGACCTGATGAGCATGACCCTGACCGACCGCCTGACCCGTGGCACCTACCTGTTCGACAACGGCGACGACAAGCCGGGGGTGATATGCCTGTCGTACTCGTGGATGAGCGATGCGCTGAAAATGCTCCCGCACCCTGTGGAAAAGCGCGTGAAGCTGGCCCTCGACTCGCTGAAAAAGATTTATCCGAAGGTGGATATCGCCAGCCGCATCATCGGCGACCCGATCACCATTTCATGGGAGGCAGACCCGCATTTCCTGGGCGCCTTCAAGGGTGCACTGCCGGGGCATTACCGCTACAACCAGCGGATGTATGCGCACTTCATGCAAAAGGACATGCCCGCAGAACAACGCGGGATCTTTATTGCCGGCGATGACGTGTCGTGGACCCCGGCCTGGGTTGAGGGTGCGGTGCAGACTTCATTGAACGCGGTCTGGGGCATCATGCATCACTTTGGCGGCAGCACCCATGCGGCCAACCCGGGGCCGGGAGATGTGTTCCACGAAATTGGCCCGATTGCGCTGCCGGATTGACTCCGCAGGGTGAATTGATTCCAGTGGGAGCGGGCTTGCTCGCGATTCAGGCAACGCGGTGCATCAGGCATATCGGGTGGATGCCATCGCGAGCAAGCCCGCTCCCACACCAACAGTCAACACCAGGAGAACCCCATGCGCATTGCCCTTTACCAATGCCCGCCTCTGCCCTTGGATGTTGCGGGCAATCTGCAGCGTTTGCGTGAAACAGCCCAGCAAGCCGATAACATTGACCTGCTGGTGTTGCCCGAAATGTTCCTCACCGGCTACAACATCGGCGCGCAAGCCGTAGCCGAACTCGCACAAGCCCACGACGGCGACGCCGCACTGCAAATTGCCAAACTGGCCAAAGCCACGGGCATGGCCATTGTGTACGGCTACCCCGAGCGCGGTGCAGACGGACATATCTACAACAGTGCACAGTTGATCGACGCACACGGCAAAAGTCTGTGCAACTACCGCAAGACTCACCTGTTCGGCGAACTCGATCACTCGATGTTCAGCCAGGGCCCCGACTCATTCCCGGTCATTGAACTCAACGGCTGGAAGCTCGGCCTGCTGATCTGCTACGACCTCGAATTTCCGGAAAACACCCGCAGGTTGGTCCTGGCCGGAGCTGAAGTGATTGTGGTACCCACCGCGAATATGGTGCCCTTCGAGTTCATCGCCGATGTCACCGTGCGTTGCCGCGCTTTCGAAAACCACTGCTATGTAGCCTACGCCAACTACTGTGGCCATGAAGGCGAGATCCATTACTGCGGCCAAAGCAGCATCGCCGCACCCAACGGCAAGCAGATTGCCCTGGCCGAACAGGATGAGACCCTGCTGGTGGCAACGTTGCAACGCCAACAGCTCACTGATGCAAAAACCGGCAACTTTTACCTCGCAGACCGTCGGCCCGAGCTATATGGCGAGCTGAGCAAGGGCTAAATCCGCTAGCATGAGCGCTTCTCTGTTCCGGAAGTGCCCATGCCTGCGCTGAACCACCCTCACACCCAACGTCTGACCCTTGAAAACGGCCTGACCCTCTGCGTGCGCCACGAGCCGCGCCTCAAGCGCTGCGCGGCCGTTTTAAGGGTCGCCGCAGGCAGCCATGATGTGCCTGCGGCCTGGCCGGGCCTGGCGCACTTCCTTGAACACTTGCTGTTTCTGGGCACCGCACGCTTCCCGGCGGCAGACAACCTGATGGCCTGGGTACAGCGCCACGGCGGTCAGGTCAATGCCAGAACCTGCGAGCGGCATACCGACTTCTTTTTCGAACTGCCCATGGGTGCTTTCGAAGGGGGTCTTGAACGCTTGTGCGACATGCTCGCCCATCCGCGCATGACTCTGCCTGACCAACTGCGCGAACGTGAAGTGCTACATGCCGAGTTTATTGCCTGGGCCCGTGAGCCTTCGGCACAGCGTGAGATCAAACTGTTCCAGCCATTGAACCCGGCCCATCCACTGCGCGCATTCCATGCCGGTAACCGTTATAGCCTGCCAGTACCTCGCGCGGGTTTTCAGCAAGCCCTGAAAGGTTTCTACCAGACCTTTTATCAGGCCGGACAAATGACCTTGAGCCTGAGCGGCCCGTCGGCAATCCGTGAACTGAGCACCCTGGCCGAGCGCTGCAGCGCTGTGTTGCGCCCCGGCAAAGCCGTGCAACAGGCCGATGCACCCGCCTTGATGACCGGTCAGCAGCGACATTATCAACACATTGACGGCTCGCGCCTGAGCCTGATGTTTGCCCTGGAACAGCTGCCGCCGGAGTCTGACAAGGCGCTGGAGTTCCTGTGCAACTGGATCAATGCCGACAAAGCCGGCGGTCTGTTCGCACAGTTACGCCAGCAGCAACTGATCGACACCCTTAAGGCCACGTCGCTCTACTGTTTCAAAGACCAGGCACTGCTACAGATTGAGTTCACTGCAACCAACGCCATTGCCCAACATGCCACGCTAATCAGCGACACCTTCCATGACTGGCTGGGGTTCTTCCGCGCACAACAGGACTGGCCCGCGTTACGTGAAGAGTTCTGTCTGCTGCAACAACGCCAGCAAGACATCAGTGGCGCACTGGAGCTTGCTCGAAGTGACTGCAAGCAACATGTGCCCGGCTTATCGGATCAAGGCGTAACAACCCTCAAGGTTGTGCTGGGGCAGCTGCAGCCAGGGGCAATGCAGTTATCGCACCATGCCTGGCAACTGCCAGCGCCCAATCCATTTCTGCAAGCAGCGAAGGAGCCGGTGAGTGCCGGCCTGATTCGCGGGCAAACCAGCGCTCACCGTGGTTTGCGCACCTTTGCCCAGGATCGTTTGCGCAGTCGCCGCGACGTGTCTGCCATGAGTTTCAGCACGGCAATACCCAACCTCAGCGGCGAAGCAGCGATTTACCTGCGCTGGCGTTTGCCCGCTACACCTGCCGACAACCCGATGCCTGCGCTGCAGAACAGCCTGCGCCCGTTGATCCAGGATGCTCGTGACGCTGGTGTCGAACTTTCGCTCAACGCTTTGGGCAATGACTGGCTGCTGAAGATGTACGGTTACCACGAGCCGATGCCCGCCATTCTGGAAAGCGCCCTGCGTACGCTCGCCAGCCCGTGCACCGGGCAATCAGCCGGCACGCCCCCTGAGGCGACGTTGATGCCCATTCGCCAACTGCTCAAGCGCCTGCCCGAACTGTGCCCGCCCGCTGGCGAAAGTGACGGGGCCCACAATTGGTCAGAAACACGCTGGGACGGGCTGACAGTCGGCCTGCCATCTGCCACACAGGCCTTGATTGGCCCCGTGCTGAACAAGGTGCCTGGTACCCCGGATGCGCAACTGACGCTTCAGTCCGGGCATCCTGTCGAGCGCCATTGGCACACAGTACCCTGTGATTCCAGCGAACACGCACTGCTGCTGTTTTGCCCGGCCGCCGAGGCCACAGTGGCGGGCGAAGCTGCCTGGCGTCTGCTTGCCCAAGTGGCGCAAACCCCGTTCTATCAACGCCTGCGGGTTGAACTGCAATTGGGATACGCGGTGTTCAGTGGCTTGCGCCAAATCAATGGCCAAACCGGCCTGCTGTTTGGTGTGCAATCGCCCCACGCGA
Organism: Pseudomonas sp. FSL R10-1339; assembly: GCF_009600545.1. Lineage (NCBI taxonomy): Bacteria > Pseudomonadati > Pseudomonadota > Gammaproteobacteria > Pseudomonadales > Pseudomonadaceae > Pseudomonas > Pseudomonas sp. FSL R10-1339. Next base: position 57,509 of record NZ_WIVQ01000005.1, read on the forward strand.
GCACGGCACAAATCTTTGAGCACATCCGTAACTTCCTCGTAGATTTGCCAAATCTGGTCTCGGCACTGGATGAAACATCTTTCACCCAGGCCCGCGCCGCCCTGGCACAGCAATTCTCAAGCGAGGCCCTGAGCGTGTCCCAGGCCAGCGAATTGCTATGGCAAAGCAAGCTTGCAGGCCACCCGTCGGATTACCTGACAGCCCTCTACACTGCGCTTATGGCGCTGGATCAAGACACTACACTCAAGGCTGCACAGCAAACCACACAACCTGACAGCCGCTGGTTATGTGTGGCTACCGGCCCTGTAACTGAAACGTTTTATCCAGGAAGAAGCTGATAATTACCAACCCTGCAAAGGGCTTTCTTCGACATTGGGCGTTCAAAAAGCGTCAAATTTAGTAACATAGCCACCTAAGCTTTTGAACATCTCCTTCGGGAGCTGGACTAATCAAGAGACACTACTCACCCACCCGCTGAAGGAGTCATGTTATGGCTTGGACTAAACCTGCTTACACCGACCTGCGTATTGGCTTTGAAGTCACCATGTACTTCGCTAGCCGTTGATCTGCTTCTTCACTGAGCAGAGCAACCCAACGCCTCGGTTCGCCGGGGCGTTTTTATTTCCAGATTTGCAAGAGAACACGCCATGTTTGTCCAGATTCTAGGTTCCGCCGCTGGCGGTGGTTTCCCGCAGTGGAACTGCAACTGCGTCAACTGCGCGGGTTTTCGTGATGGTTCGTTAAACGCCAAGGCACGTACCCAATCGTCGATTGCGATCTCCGACGACGGCGTGAACTGGGTGCTGTGCAATACCTCGCCCGACATTCGCGCGCAACTCCAGGACTTCGCCCCGATGCAACCGGGCCGTGCCCTGCGTGATACCGGGATCAGCGCCATCATTCTGATGGACAGCCAGATCGACCACACCACCGGCCTGCTGAGCCTGCGCGAAGGCTGCCCCCACGAAGTCTGGTGCACTGACATGGTCCACGAAGACCTGAGCACCGGTTTCCCGCTGTTCACCATGCTCAAGCACTGGAATGGTGGCCTGAACTGGAACCGCATCGAGCTGGAAGGTTCGTTCACCATCCCGGCCTGCCCCAACCTGCGTTTCAGCCCGCTGCCCCTGCGCAGTGCCGCGCCGCCGTATTCGCCGCATCGCTTCGACCCGCACCCGGGCGACAATATCGGCCTGATCGTTGAAGACCTGCGCACGGGCGGTAAATTGTTCTATGCCCCAGGCCTGGGCAAGGTTGACGCGCCGTTGCTGGAAATCATGGCGGGCAGTGACTGCCTGCTGGTGGATGGCACCATGTGGGACGACGACGAAATGCAGCGCCGCGGCGTAGGCACCCGTACCGGCCGCGAAATGGGCCATCTGGCGCAAAACGGCCCCGGTGGCATGCTCGAAGTGCTTGAGCAACTGCCCGAGCAGCGCAAAGTGCTTATCCACATCAACAACACCAACCCGATTCTCGACGAAGACTCCGCCGAGCGTGCCGAACTGGTACGCCGGGGGGTTGAAGTGGCCTTTGATGGCATGAGCATCGAATTGTAAAAGCTGAATCTGTAGCAGCTGCCGAACGCAGCCTTCGGCAGCTGCTACAAAGGCATCACATTTTTTTGGAGGCACCAGATGACCCAAGCCCCACTCTCTACCGCCGAATTCGAGGCCGCCCTGCGGGCCAAAGGCGCGTATTACCACATCTACCACCCCTATCAGGTGGCAATGTACGAAGGCCGCGCGACTCGCGAGCAGATCCAGGGCTGGGTCGCCAACCGTTACTACTACCAGGTTAATATCCCGCTTAAGGATGCCGCGATCCTGGCCAACTGCCCTGACCGTGAAGTGCGCCGCGAGTGGATTCAACGCATGATCGACCACGACGGCGCGCCCGGTGAAGACGGCGGCATCGAAGCCTGGCTGCGCCTCGGTCAAGCGGTTGGCCTGGACCCGGATCAACTGCGCTCTCAAGAGCTGGTCCTGCCCGGCGTTCGTTTTGCCGTGGATGCCTACGTCAACTTCGCCCGCCGCGCTACATGGGAAGAAGCCGCCAGCAGCTCGCTGACCGAAATGTTTGCGCCGCAAATCCACCAGTCGCGCCTCGACAGCTGGCCCCAGCATTACCCGTGGATCGACCCCGCCGGCTACGAATACTTCCGCACCCGGTTGGGCCAGGCCCGACGCGACGTGGAGCACGGGCTGGCAATCACCCTGCAGCACTACACTACTTATGAAGGCCAGCAGCGCATGCTGGAAATCCTGCAGTTCAAACTCGATATCCTGTGGAGCATGCTCGATGCCATGACCATGGCCTACGAGCTGGACCGCCCGCCCTATCACAGCGTGACCAGCCAACGTGTCTGGCACAAAGGAATCACCCTATGAGCTTTGATCGCAGCAAAATTCCGACCTGGCGCACCGGCTATCGTTACCAGTACGAGCCCGCGCAAAAAGGCCATGTGTTGCTGTACCCCGAAGGCATGATCAAGCTCAATGACAGCGCGGCCCTGATCGGCGGCCTGATCGACGGCCAGCGCGACGTCGCGGCCATTATTGGCGAACTGGACAAACAGTTCCCCGGCGTACCCGAGCTCGGCGCAGATATCGAGCAATTTATGGAGGTCGCTCGTGCAGAGCACTGGATCGAACTTGCCTGACAGCCGTATCCCGCCCAAGCCTGAAGTCGGCCTGCCGCTGTGGCTGCTGGCTGAATTGACCTACCGCTGCCCGTTACAATGTCCGTATTGCTCCAACCCGCTGGACTTCGCCCAGCAGGGCAAAGAACTGAGCACCGAACAGTGGATCAAGGTGTTTCGCGAGGCGCGGGAGATGGGTGCAGCGCAACTGGGGTTCTCCGGTGGCGAGCCACTGGTGCGCCAGGATCTGGCCGAGTTGATTGGCGAAGCGCGCAAGCTGGGTTTCTATACCAACTTGATCACCTCGGGCATCGGCCTGACCGAGCAAAAGATCAGCGACTTCAAAAAAGCCGGGCTGGACCATATCCAGATCAGCTTCCAGGCCAGCGACGAGCAGGTCAACAACCTGCTGGCCGGCTCGAAAAAAGCCTTCGCGCAAAAGCTCGAAATGGCTAGGGCCGTCAAGGCCCACGGCTATCCGATGGTGCTGAACTTCGTCACCCATCGGCACAACATCGACAAAATCGACCGCATCATCGAGCTGTGCATCGCCCTTGAAGCCGACTTTGTTGAGCTGGCCACCTGTCAGTTCTACGGCTGGGCCCAGCTCAACCGTGTCGGCCTGCTGCCGACCAAGGAGCAACTGGTACGGGCTGAGCGCATCACCAACGAATACCGGGCCAAACTGGAAGCAGAGGGTCACCCCTGCAAGCTGATCTTCGTTACCCCGGACTATTACGAAGAACGCCCAAAAGCCTGCATGAACGGCTGGGGCAGCATCTTTTTGACCGTCACACCTGACGGCACGGCCCTGCCGTGTCATGGTGCCCGACAAATGCCGGTCGAGTTCCCCAATGTGCGTGACCACAGCATGCAGCACATCTGGTACGACTCGTTTGGCTTCAACCGTTTTCGCGGTTATGACTGGATGCCCGAGCCCTGCCGCTCGTGCGACGAGAAAGAAAAGGACTTCGGCGGCTGCCGTTGCCAGGCCTTTATGCTCACCGGGGACGCCAGCAATGCGGACCCGGTGTGCAGCAAATCGCCCCAACACAACCTGATTCTCAAGGCGCGCGAAGAAGCCGAGCACGCCACCCAGACCATCGAACAATTGGCCTTCCGAAATGAACGAAACTCACGTCTTATCGCCAAAAGCTGAGCCCTTCAGCGCCGCACTCGCCGTAGCCGCCGGGGTTGATTTCGCAGAATTGCGAGTCGGCCCGCAAGGCCTGTTCTGGAACGAATATCGTCCACAGGATGCGGCCTCGCGCATCTGGCACTGGCGCGATGGCCAGGCCCACTGCCTGACGCCCGCCGGTTTCAGCGCACGCAGCCGGGTCTATGAGTACGGCGGTGGCGGGTTTTGCCTGAGCGATAACGCCGTGGTGTTCGTCAACGAAACCGATCAGCAGCTGTATCTGCAACCACTGGAAGGTAGCGCCCCGCAGGCACTGACCCAAGGTGAATGCCGCTACGGCGGCGTGCAGTTTGCCGGCGGGCAGGTGCTGGCAATCGAAGAAACCGGCGACCAACACCGACTGGTCAGCATCGACCTGGACACCCTTGAACGTCAGATCCTGGCTGAAGGTGCCGACTTCTACGGCGCACCGGCGCTGAGCCCTGACGGCCAGCGCCTGGCCTGGGTTGAATGGAGCCGTCCACACCAGCCGTGGACCTCTACCCGTCTGATGCTGGCCGAAGGCCAAACCGCCGGGCGCTGGAACACCGCGCAATGCCTGGCCGGTGATCTTGATGAGGAATCGCTGCAACAGCCGCGTTTCGACGAACATAACCGGCTCCATTGCCTGACCGACCGCGCAGGTTTCTGGCAGCCCTGGGCCGAATCTGGCGAAGGCCTGGTACCCGCGCCCAGCGCGCGCGCCGATCACGCCCCGGCCCCTTGGCAACTGGGCACCAGCACCTTTGTGCCACTGGGAGAGCAGGCCTATCTGGCCAGTTGGACCGAGGACGGCTTCGGGCGACTGGGCATCCGCACAGCTTACGGCAACCTCGAAGACTTCACCGGTGACTACAGCCATTTTCGCAGCCTGGCATTGGATGAGGCATTTATCTACTGCATCGCAGCATCGCCGATACGCCCTTCAGCCGTGATCCGTATCTGCCGTGCCGAGCATAAGGTCGAGGTACTGGCAGGTGGCATTGCACCGCTGCCCCCCGAACGTATCAGCCGCCCGAGAACTCTGCGTTATCCCTCTGGAACGGGCCATGCCCACGGTTTTTTCTACCCGGCTATGAACGGCGAAAAAAAACCGCCGCTGCTGGTATTTATCCACGGCGGTCCGACTTCGGCCTGTTACCCGATGCTCGACCCGCGCATTCAATACTGGACCCAGCGCGGCTTTGCCGTGGCTGACCTCAACTATCGCGGCAGCACCGGCTATGGCCGTGAGTATCGTCAAGCCTTGCATTTGAATTGGGGCGTGGTGGATGTCGAAGATGCCTGCGCGGTGGTCAGTTATCTCACCGAACAAGATCTGATTGCTCCCCGCCGTGCGTTTATTCGTGGCGGCAGCGCGGGGGGTTACACCACCTTGTGCGCGCTGGCATTCCATAAAGTGTTCCGGGCGGGTGCCAGCCTGTACGGGGTCAGCGACCCGATTGCGCTGACGCGGTCCACCCACAAGTTTGAAGGTGACTACCTTGACTGGCTGATTGGCGATCCGGAGCGCGACGCTGAACGCTATGCAGCGCGCACTCCGTTGCTGTACGCCAACCAGATCAGCGTGCCGGTTATTTTCTTCCAGGGTGAGCTGGACGCTGTAGTGGTGCCGCAACAAACCCGCGACATGCTCCAGGCCCTGCAATACAACGGCATCCCGGCCCAGGCTCATTACTACCCGGACGAACGCCACGGCTTTCGCAAGGCCAGTAACCAGGCCCATGCACTGGAACAGGAATGGTTGTTTTATAGCCAGGTGATGCAGGCCGATACATAACTGTAGTCGCTGCCTGTTTACCGCTTGGCGATAATCCACACCGCATGCACGATGCCCGGGATATAGCCGCACAGGGTCAGCAGAATATTCAGCCAGAACGCACCGGCAAAACCCACCTGCATAAACACACCCAGCGGTGGAAGCAGAATGGCAAAGATGATTTTAATAAGATCCATATGCGCAGCTCCCTGATAGTGGCGGGCCAGAAATGGCCCTGCTTCTAATCGACTCCAGGCGCAAGCCAAAGGTTCAGACTGAACTTATCCACAGACAAAAAAAAACGCCCCGTACCGAAGAAATCAGGCACGGGGCGATGCGTTATACCGCGAGACGGTTCTTTAAATTCTGTGTAACGGCTGCAATCAGACGGCAACCCCGCGACGGCACTGCAATTGCGCCGTTCGAACCCGGGAAAACGCCCGGGCCAGACGCAGCAGCATTTCATCGATATTGCCCTTGCTCACACACAGGGCCGGGGTAAAACGCAGGCAGTCGGGCTGCGGGGCGCTGATCAGCAAGCCCTCATACAACGCCGCCTTGACCACAGCGTCTGCCGAGTTATCCGACAAGGTCAGACCCCAAAGCAGACCCTGGCCGCGCAATTCGCCCTGTGCATAACTATTTGCCAACCTGCCCAGCCCCTCGCGCAGATGTTGCCCCGCGTCGCGAACCTGCTGCAGAAAGCCCTTGTCCAGCACCGTGTCCAGCACCGCCAACCCCGCTGCGCTCATCAAGGCATTGCCATGATGGGTACCGCCCAGCTCGCCGGGCTCCAGGCAACAGGCCTTACCCCGAGCCAGCAATGCAGCCACTGGTACACCGCCACCCAGGCCCTTGCCTAACGTGATGATGTCGGCGCGAATACCGTAATTCTGTTCTGCCAGCAAGGTGCCGCAACGCCCCACGCCGGTCTGCACTTCATCCAGGATCAGCAAAATGCCCAGCTCGCGACACAAGCGTTCAACACCCTTGAGGTAGTGCTCAGTCGCCGGAATCACCCCGGCTTCGCTTTGTACCGGCTCCAGCATGATGGCCACGGTCTGCGCATCGACTGCCGCATGCAGCGCCGGCAAATCGTTGAACGGTACATTGATAAAGCCCGGCAACTGTGGCTCGAAGCGGTTATCCACAGAAGCGCCGCCCGAAGCCGACATCGCGCCAAAGCTGCGACCGTGGCAGCTGCGGCTGGCCGTGATGATCCGATGGGCGCCACCGCGATGCAGCTGGCCCCATTTGCGTGCCAGCTTGATCGCACCTTCATTGGCCTCAGCGCCGGTGTTGAGCAAATGCACCTGATCACTACCGGTGCTTTCACACAAGCGCTGCGCCAGGTTCAACATCCCGCGGTTTAAAAAACCTGCACCCGGGTTTAGCAATGATTGCGCCTGCTCGGTCATTGCCTTGACCAGCACCGCCGGGCTGTGGCCCAGGCTGTTGGCCGCACTGCCCTGGGTAAAATCCAGATACGCACGGCTGTCGCTGTCCCACATCCATGAGCCCTGGCCGCGCACAAACACTTGGGCTTCACGCTCAACGCAGGGCATCAGGCAGTCTCGGGACGGGTGGTTGCCAGCTTTGGATGGCGCAGAGTGGGCGGCCATTTCTTCGAGGCTGGGGGAATGGCGACGCAGGTTAAACAGGTTCATGCACGCGGACCTTGTGACCATAAACAGATTCGATTTGCAACCGCCGACGCTTCATGGGAAAGGTAAACCTCTGCTCGGGTTTATTGTCCTGCCTATGTAAAACGCCGTTGCCTATCAGCATCTCTGGCTCGATGAGCCTTGTGGAATGGGCGTAGACTAGGCGCCGGCAGGCCGTTGAGCCATTTCGTTTTTTAAGCATTTTCGATAAGTATTACTTATGGATTTCAAGCAACTGCGTTATTTCGTCGCGGTCTATGAAGAAGGCCATGTGGGCCGTGCCGCCGAGCGGCTTTGCATCTCGCAGCCAGCCCTCTCCCAGCAGATCCGTCAGCTCGAACACAACCTTGATGTGAGCCTGTTCGAGCGCAGCAGCAAGCGCCTGCTGCCTACTTTGGCAGCACACACGCTGTACAACCACGCGCTGCCCTTGCTCGACGGATTGCAGCGGGCCAAAGAGGCTCTGCACAACTTTCAGGGCCAGGCCCTGCGCACCATTGCCATCGGTGTATTGCAAACTGTGCATACCAGCCTGGTGCCGCAGATGCTGGAGCGTGTACGTCAGGCCCAACCCCATTTGGTGGTACAGATCTACGAGCTCACGGGCATAGAGATCGAACGGCGCCTGCTGAATGGTTCACTCGACATTGGCATCAGTTACCTGCCGCCACGCCAGCCTGGGCTGCACGCCATGATGCTTTACGAAGACGAACTGCAACTGGTGATCCCGGCCGATCATCCGTTGCGCGAATTCAAGAAAGTGTCCTTGAGCCAGGCGGCAGAGCTGCCGATGTTGCTGCTGGGGGAGGAGTTTCAGGTGCGCCAGATCTGGCAAGCCCAGCTGGCCAATCTGGGCCGTCGCCCGCAGGTGCAGGCCGAGCTCAACACCATGGCGGGGATCCTCGACAGCCTGCCCCATAGCAAGCTGGCCACTGTCTTGCCAGGGCGCTCGCGTCATCAACACGACGACAAGGCGCTGCTGTGGAAGCCGCTGAGCGAGCCACGGGTACCGCTGCAAGTGGGGCTGGTGTGTCGCGATGTGCAACGCCAGCAAGCCACTTTGGGACTGCTGCGCACGTTGCTTGAAGATGTGATGCAGGGCGATGAAGGGGCGCTGTAGCTGACCACCTTGTGGGAGCGGGCTTGCTCGCGACTCAGGCGACTCGGTGCTCCAGGAAGACCGTGGTGATGCGGTCGCGAGCGAGCCCGCTCCCACAGGAACTGGGAAATCGAGAAAATTCTGACGCACAAAAAAGAAAACCCCGCCGAGGCGGGGTTTTGCAGACTGTTTCCCTGACATCCTTTTCACTCCGCCATCCTGGCAGAATCCTACGTGTCCGTGTTGTTGCTTTGAGCTTCCTGCTCTACGTCCATGGAAAGTAGATTACCCCTGGATCCAATCTGCCGATATGGGAGATTGTCAGCATGTAATGTAAGCAAATGCTTACAAAACACTAAACAGGTTAAAAGTGTGCTTCGTCCAGCAGGTAAAGCGACTCGCTACCCGCCTTGACCGACGCGCTCAGCGAGTGGATACGCGGCAGCAAACGGGCGAAATAGAAGCGTGCCGTGCCCAGCTTGCTGGCATAGAAGGCTTCATCGGCCTCTTTACCCAACGCGGCCCTGGCCATCAACGCCCACATGTACGCATACGTTGTGTAACCAAAAACCTGCAGATACTCAACGGAGGCTGCGCCGATCTCGTTCGGGTTGTTTTGCGAACGGTCCAGTACCCAGGCTGTCAACTGGTCAAGTGTGTCCAAAGCCGCCGCCAGTGGCTGGGTAAACTCGTTCAGGTCGCTGTTGGCGGTGGCGATGAACTGACGGATTTCATCAGCAAACTGGCGGTAGTAAGCCCCGTGGTTGCCAACGATCTTGCGCCCCACCAGATCCAGCGCCTGGATACCGTTGGTGCCTTCGTAGATTTGCGTGATGCGCACATCACGCACCAACTGCTCCTGGCCCCACTCGCGAATATAGCCGTGGCCGCCGAACACCTGTTGGCCATGCACGGTGGTTTCCAGGCCCAGATCAGTCAGGAAGGCCTTGGCCACCGGGGTCAGCAAAGCCACCAGGCCATCGGCGCGCTCACGGGCTGCCGGGTCTTCACTGAACTTGGCGATATCCAGCTGGTTGGCAACATAAGTAGAGAAGGCCCGACCGCCTTCGTTCGAGGCCTTCATGGTCAGCAGCATGCGTCGGACGTCGGCGTGAACGATGATCGGGTCCGCCACTTTATCCTTGGCCACTGCGCCTGTTGCAGCGCGTCCCTGCAAGCGATCGCGGGCATATTCCACGGCGTTCTGATACGAACGCTCACCCGAAGCCAGGCCCTGGATGCCAACGCCCAGACGCTCATAGTTCATCATGGTGAACATGGCGGCCAAGCCACGGTTGGGCTCTCCCACCAGGTAGCCGACAGCTTCATCGAAGTTCATCACACAGGTGGCCGAAGCCTGAATACCCATCTTGTGCTCGATAGAGCCGCAGGTCACCGGGTTGCGCTCACCCAGGCTGCCATCGGCATTGACCATGAACTTGGGCACCAGAAACAGCGAGATGCCTTTAGGCCCCGCAGGCGCGTCCGGCAATTTGGCCAGTACCAGATGGATAATGTTTTCGGTCAGGTCGTGCTCACCACCGGTGATGAAAATCTTGGTGCCGCTGACTTTGTAGGAACCATCCACCTGAGGCTCGGCTTTTGTCCGAATAATCCCCAGATCAGTACCCGCATGGGGCTCGGTCAAACACATGGAACCCGCCCACACACCCGAGTACATATTCGGCAAATAGGTCGTTTTCAATGCTTCGCTGGCGTGCGCGTTGATCGACACACAGGCGCCGGCGGTCAACATCGGGTACAGGCCGAACGACAGGCTGGAGGAGTTGATCATCTCTTCGACCTGGGCCGACACAGCCTTGGGCATGCCCATGCCGCCGAACTGCGGGTCGCCGCCCACTCCCACCCAACCGCCTTCGGCGTAGGTGCGATAGGCATCGACAAAACCGGCCGGGGTGGTCACTGCACCATTGTCCCAGTGGCAGCCTTCCTCATCACCACTGCGGCTCAGCGGCGCGATGCTTTTCGCGGTGACCTTACCCGCTTCTTCGAGAATGGCTTCAACCGTTTCAGCATCTACGGTCTCTGCCAACGCAGGCAATTGCGCCCAGAGCTTGGCGACCTCAAAGACTTCATTGAGGACGAAGCGCATATCGCGCAGGGGCGCTTTGTAGTCAGCCATGGCAAACCTCGTAATCTGTAAACGGCGATTATTAATGTAGGACCCAGTCTAGCTTAACGACGATAGCGATACATAGGGTCATGCTGTGACTAATGTATATGTTTTGGTCGAGAGCATATCTGATGTGGGAGCGAGCCTGCTCGCGAGGGCTTTCGCGAGCAGGCTCGCTCCCACAGAAAGTTAAGGCGCACCAAAACTAAAAAAGCCGCCTCCCCAAAAGGAGAAGCGGCTTTGCAAGATGACCCGCCGAGGCTTAGTAGCCCAGGTCGAAGTCTTCTTCTTTCATGTCCATCAGGTTGGCAGCGCCCGACAGCATGGTGGCAACGTGCGCGCGGGTACGCGGCAGGATGCGCTGGAAGTAGAAGCGGGCCGTTTGCAGCTTGGCTTTATAGAACGCTTCTTCGGACGTGCCGGCCGCCAGCTTTTCAGCTGCCAGGCGCGCCATGTCAGCCCAGAAGTAAGCCAGGCAGGCATAACCGGAGTACATCAGGTAGTCGACCGAGGCCGCACCCACTTCTTCACGGTCTTTCATCGCGGCCATACCGACCTTCATGGTCAGCTCGCCCCATTCCTTGTTCAGCGCAGCCAGTGGCGTGACGAACTCGTTGAGTACGTCGTTGCCTTCGTTGCTCTGGCAGAACTTGTGCACGATCTTGGTGAAGCCCTTGAGCGCCTCGCCCTGGGTCATCAGCACTTTACGGCCCAGCAGGTCGAGTGCCTGGATGCCGGTGGTGCCTTCGTACAGCATCGAAATGCGGCTGTCGCGAACGTTCTGCTCCATGCCCCACTCGGCGATAAAGCCGTGGCCGCCGTAGATTTGCACGCCGTGGTTGGCGGACTCAAAACCGACTTCAGTCATAAAGGCTTTGGCGATCGGTGTCATGAAGGCCAGCAGTGCGTCAGCTTTCTTCTTCTCTTCTTCATCAACGCCGTATTTGACGATGTCGACTTGCTTGGCGGTGAAGTACACCATCGCACGGTTGCCTTCGGCGAATGCCTTGGTGGTCAACAGCATGCGACGTACGTCCGGGTGAACGATGATCGGGTCAGCCGCCTTTTCAGGCGCCTTCGGGCCGGTCAACGAACGCATCTGCAGACGGTCACGAGCGTATTTCAGGCCGCCCTGGAAGGCGATTTCAGCGTGGGACAGGCCTTGCAGCGCGGTGCCCAGACGTGCGGTGTTCATAAAGGTGAACATGCAGTTCAGGCCTTTGTTCGGCGGGCCGATCAGGTAGCCGGTGGCGCCGTCGAAGTTCATCACGCAGGTGGCGTTACCGTGGATGCCCATTTTGTGCTCAAGCGAGCCACAGGACACGGCGTTGCGCTCACCGATGCTGCCATCGGCGTTGGCGTTGAACTTGGGCACGATAAACAGCGAAATGCCTTTGGTGCCAGCCGGTGCATCCGGCAGGCGAGCCAGCACGATGTGCACGATGTTATCGGCCATATCGTGTTCACCGGCCGAGATAAAGATCTTGGTGCCGGAAATCTTGTAGGAACCGTCAGCCTGAGGTTCAGCCTTGGTGCGCAGCAGGCCCAGGTCAGTACCGCAGTGCGATTCGGTCAGGCACATGGTGCCGGTCCATTCGCCGGTCACCAGCTTGGTCAGGTAGGTCTCTTGCTGCTCGGGGGTGCCGTGCTCGGAGATGGTGTTCATCGCACCATGGGACAGGCCAGGGTACATGCCCCACGACCAGTTGGCTGCACCGACCATTTCGCTCACGGCCAGACCCAGCGATTCCGGCAGGCCTTGACCACCGTGCTCTACGTCGTGAGCCAGGCTCGGCCAGCCGCCTTCAACGAATTGTTTGTAGGCTTCTTTGAAGCCTGTAGGGGTTTTAACCCCGGTTTCGCTCCAGGTGCAGCCTTCGATGTCACCCACGCGGTTCAGAGGTGCCAGCACCTGCTCACAAAACTTGGCGCCTTCTTCAAGAATGGCGTCAACCATATCTGGAGTGGCGTCCTGGCAAGCCGGCAGGCTCTGATAGTGCGCTTCGTAACCGAGCAGTTCGTCACGAACGAAGCGAATATCACGCAAGGGGGCCTTGTAGTCAGGCATAGCGATAAACCTCTGCTGATGAAACCGGGGATGAACAACCGCGTGGATTTGTTATGGCGGTCAAACAGGTGTTTGAAACATACGTTTACGCCTATTTATTGTCAAGCAGCGCGAAGCCGCCGTTCGTCTTGGGTCGGATTTGTCTGATCAAGGGAGGGGATATTTTTGGGGTGGGCTTGCTCGCGATACAGCCGGTTCGGACAGTCAGGCAGACCGAGGCGAGGCCATCGCGAGCAAGCCCGCTCCCACAGCTTCAAGCGGTGTATCAGTCCAGCAAATCCAGTTGCAGGTATTCAGCCACGGACTGCGCCGACGCTGATTTGAGTTTAGGCACACGCCCAAGGCAAGGCGCGGGCAATCGCTCCGCCAGGGTGGCGAGGTTTTCTTCCAGGCGTGAGGTTTTCGGGCCAATGATATTGGCGACCCAGCCAGCCAGCTGCAGGCCATCACGAGCAATCGCCTCGGCGGTCAACAGTGCATGGCTGATACAGCCCAGACGCACGCCCACCACCAGGATTACCGGCAGGTCCAGCGCCTGTGCCAATTCCGACAAACTGTCCTGACCGGACAACGGCACGCGCCAGCCGCCGGCGCCTTCAATCAGGGTGAAGTCGGCCTTTTGACCCAGAATGTGCTGCATCGGCTCCAGCAGCGAGCGCACCGTCAGTACCACCCCGGCTTCACGCGCCGCGATATGCGGGGCGATGGCCGGCTCGAACGCCACCGGGTTGACCTCGTCATAACTCAACTTGATCGAGCTCTCGGCCATCAATGCCAGTGCGTCAGCATTGCGCAATCCCTGGGGAGTGACTTCACAACCCGAGGCAACCGGCTTGCCCGCGGCCGTACTCAGCCCGGCCGTGCGCGCGGCATACAGAAAACCTGCCGCCACCGTGGTTTTGCCTACATCTGTGTCCGTACCGGTGATGAAGTACGCTGGGCTCATCGCGCTTTCTCCAGAATGCCGTAGACCACCTGATAAGTCGCCGGTAACCCCAGCGGCTGACGAAACTGCTCGTAGGCGCCAACCAGCCCCTGAACCCGCGCCCTGCCGGTCAGCCCCTCAGGACGTCCCGGGTTGAGATTATGTGCACCGAGCGCTTTAAGCTCATGGGTCAGCTGGCGTACTTGCGGGTAGTGCAGCACATGCGGCTGATTCTGCAAGCCGAGCACCTGCAGACCGCTGTCGGCGCAAAGCTGCTGATAGGCCGTGAACTCACGAAAACGATTGACGTGAGCCTGGCCGTCGACTGCCCGCCAGCTATCACGCAGCTCATTCAAGGTGCCCACGCACAAACTGGTGAAGGCCAGGACCCCACCAGGTTTGAGCACACGCTGCGCCTCATTCAGCACCGCGCGAAAATCAGCACACCATTGCAGCGCCAGGCTGGAGAAAATCAGATCACAACTGCTTGCTTGCAGCGGCAGGCTTTCGGCATCGCCAGCGATAAAATGCTGTGCCCCGCCCAAAGGCCGGGCATACGCCAGCATGCCTTGGGCGATATCCAGTGCCACCCCCTGACTATGGGTAAAGCGCTGACCCAGCACGCGGCTGAAATAACCTGTGCCACTGCCCAGATCCAGCCAGCGCTGCGGGCTCAAATCCTGCGGTAAACGGGCCATCAGCTCATGGCCAACGTCACGCTGCAATTGGGCGACGCTGTCGTAACTGGCGGCCGCACGGGAAAACGAGACAGCCACTTGACGCTTGTTCGGCAAGCTGGCCGCAAGCATCGCAATACTCAAATCATTCATCGCCCGACTCGTGTAAAAAAGCCTGAATCGCCGCCGCCAGTTCGTGCGGGGCTTCCAGTAAAAATGCATGACAGGCCTGTTCAATCAGACCCACTTCGACATCGGGTAACAGCGCCAGCACATCACTTGCCGCCTGCTCCGGAACCAGGGCATCAAGCCCCGCGAACAGGTGCAATTGCGGCCCGTTGAAACGCTGCAAGGCTGCCCGCGTATCCAGCCTGCCGAGCAATTCAAGGCCGGCCGACAAGGCATCTGGCTGAGCATTGGGTGCGCCGGCCAGCAGCAGGCTGGCAAGCGCCCGCGGCTCATCCGAGCCCTGGCTACACAGCAGGCAAAAACGTTTGAGCGTGGTATTCGGCGCATCACCAAAACCGCTCAGGAACGGCTCGAACGTGGAGACAGGCATGGCGCCTGGCCAATCCGCGCGACTGACAAAGCTCGGGTTGCTGGCCAAGGTAACCAGCCCGCAGCAGCGATCGCCGCGACGCGCAGCCAGCTCGCTGGCAAGCATCCCGCCCAGCGACCATCCACCCAGCCAGACGTTGTCGGGCAGGGTCGCGTCGAGTTCATCGAGCCAGTCGTCAAGAGCGGTGGACAGCAGCACCGGTAGCGGTTCGATTTCGACTCGCAAGTGCTCGTCCAGCCCGCGCAAGGCCTCGGCCAGAGGCTCCAGAGGTGAAACCCCCAGGCCCCAGCCCGGCAGCAAAATCAAACGATCACGCATGAGCAGGCTCCAACGTACGCCAACAGTCGTCGAGTGCCGTTAACAATAGCTGTACCTGTGCTTCTGTGTGGGCGGCCGACAGTGTCACGCGCAAACGGGCGCTGCCTGCGGGGACAGTGGGCGGGCGGATTGCAGTCACCAGCAAGCCGCGCTCGCGCAGCCTCTGCGACAGGCGAAGGGCTTGGCCACTGTCACCGATCATGATCGGCTGGATCGGCGTAAAGCTGTCCATCAACTGCAGGCCAATTTGCTCGGCACCAAGGCGAAACTGAGCTATCAACTTGTTCAGATGCTCACGGCGCCAATGCTCGGTGCGCAGTAGCTCAAGGCTTTTGAGCGTCGCACAGGCCAGCGCCGGAGGCTGGCTGGTGGTGTAGATGTAAGGTCGGGCGAACTGGATCAGGCTTTCGATCAGTTCTTCGCTACCTGCGACAAATGCACCGCTGGTGCCAAATGCCTTGCCCAGCGTTCCTACCAGTACCGGCACATCGTCAGCACTCAGGCCAAAATGTTCGGCAATCCCGCCGCCATTGGCGCCCAACGGACCAAAACCGTGGGCATCGTCTACCATCAACCAGGCACCCTTGGCCCTGGTTTCACGGGCAAGAGCGGGGAGGTCGGCCAGATCGCCGTCCATGCTGAATACGCCATCGGTGACCACCAGCGTACTGCCGCTGGCTTTTTCCAGACGCTTGGCAAGGCTACTTGCATCGTTATGCAGGTAGCGGTTGAAGCGCGCCCCGCTCAACAAACCGGCATCCAGCAGGGAGGCATGGTTGAGGCGGTCTTCCAGCACCGTATCGCCTTGCCCGACCAACGCGGTGACGGCTCCCATGTTGGCCATGTATCCGTTACTGAACAGCAGCGCACGCGGGCGACCGGTGAACTCGGCCAGGGCCTCCTCCAGTGCGTGGTGCGGGATGCTGTGACCGATGACCAGATGCGACGCACCGCCGCCTACGCCCCAGCGCGATGCTCCCGCTTGCCAGGCTTCAATCACTTGCGGGTGACTGGCCAGGCCCAGGTAGTCGTTATTGCAGAAGGCGAGCAGAGGCTTGCCATCGACCACCACCTGCGGCCCTTGCGGGCTTTCTAGCAGCGGGCGCTGGCGATACAGGTTATCGGCGCGGCGTGCGGCCAGCCGGGAGCGTAGATCGAATGACATGCTGACTATAATCCCTTGTAGCCGCTGGCGCAGGCTGCGATGGGCAGCGAAGCGGCCCCGGCTTCGGTATTGAAAGCGAAGGTCCTGCGGACCTTATCGCAGCCTGCGGCAACGACTACAGGCCAGCACGGTGGTTAAACCACAGCGTTATAGAACTGCTCGCTGGACTTCTGATCCCTAAGCGCGTGCTCTATCGCCGCCTGATGCACCTCGTCGGCGTGATCTTTACCCTCCTCCGGCAGAATGCCCAAACGGCTGAACAGCCGCATGTCCTTGTCTGCCTGCGGGTTGGCCGTGGTCAGCAGTTTGTCGCCGTAAAAGATAGAGTTGGCCCCGGCAAAGAACGCCAGCGCCTGCATTTGCTCGTTCATTGCCTCACGACCTGCGGACAGGCGTACATGGCTCAGAGGCATCATGATTCGCGCTACTGCCAGCATGCGGATGAAATCAAAGGGGTCGATGTCTTCGGCGTTCTCCATCGGCGTGCCGGCCACTTTCACCAGCATGTTGATGGGCACCGATTCCGGGTGCTCAGGCAGATTGGCCAGCTGGATCAGCAGGTTGGCGCGGTCGTCCAGCGACTCGCCCATGCCCAGGATGCCACCGGAGCAGATTTTCATCCCGCTGTCGCGCACGTAACTCAGGGTTTGCAGGCGTTCGCTGTAGGTCCGCGTGGTGATGATGCTGGTGTAGAACTCGGGCGAGGTGTCGAGGTTGTGGTTGTAGTAGTCGAGACCGGCATGGGCCAGTGCAGCGGTCTGCTCCTGATCAAGCTTGCCCAGGGTCATGCAGGTTTCCAGGCCCATGGCCTTCACCCCTTTGACCATTTCCAGCACGTAGGGCATGTCTTTGGCCGAAGGGTGCTTCCAGGCTGCGCCCATGCAAAAACGGGTGGCACCGATGTCCTTGGCCCGCTGTGCTTCTTCAAGCACCTTCTGCACCTGCATCAGCTTCTCTTTGGCCAGGCCGGTGTTGTAGTGGCCCGACTGCGGACAATATTTGCAATCTTCCGGGCAGGCCCCGGTCTTGATCGATAACAGCGTCGAAACTTGAACCCGGTTGGCATTGAAATGCTTGCGGTGAACGGTCTGCGCCTCGAAAAGCAGGTCGTTGAAAGGCTGGGTGAACATCGCCCGGACTTCGGCTAATGACCAATCATGTCGCAAGTTGGCAAGGCTGCTGGCGCTCATCGGCGTTTCTCTTGTTTATGCTTTGACTAGAACCCGAGGCAAAAAACCCAGGCACGGCACGGATATCGGCATGTTTAAGGATGTGACATGAACTGTCAACCACTATGGATTCGATTGGTTTACAATTGGTTAATAAACAACCAGTCATGTTTGTTGTGTGACGAGCGCGCCCGTACAGAGCAGGCCCTGTGCGTCGCCTGCGAACTGGAACTGCCCTGGCTGGGTGACCGCTGCCAGCGCTGCGCTTTGCCGCTGCCCATGGCGGGACTGGTTTGCGGCCATTGCATCAGACAGCCACCCGCCTTCGAACGTGTTCATGCACCTTGGGTGTATGGCTTTCCGATCGACAGCCTGATCGTGCGCTTCAAGCACCACAGCAAATGGCCCTACGGCCGCCTTTTGGCCGAAATTCTTGGGCAATCACTGCTTGATAGCTTCAACATGGGTGAACCTCGACCTAACGCCCTGCTGCCGGTACCCCTGTCCACCAAACGCTTGCGTGAGCGTGGCTATAACCAGGCCGGGATGCTGGGGGATTGGCTCGGCAAGCAGTTGCGCATCCCCTGCCAGCAGCACTGGCTGCTGCGTTCGCGGAACACCGCTGCGCAACAGGATCTGGACGCCAAAACCCGCAAACGCAACCTGCGCCACGCATTCAGCCTCGCGCCAGGGGTGCAGGTGAATGGCTTGCATCTGGCCCTGATCGATGACGTGCTGACCACCGGCGCCACGGCAGAAAGCCTGGCGCGCCTGTTGCTCAAGGGTGGGGCGCGGCGGGTCGATGTGTATTGCCTGGCGCGCACGCCAAAACCTGATGGGCTTGCTTGACGTCTCCCCGTGGAGCAGGCACTTTTCGGGCACTCCCCGTCTTGCGAACCTGCCTTCATGCACCTGCCTGCCCTGCTTGCCCAGCACATTGTCCACCGCCCGCAACGTATTGCCCTGTTGCAACACATCGCCGAGCAGGGCTCGATCACAGCTGCCGCCAAAAGTGCGGGCATCAGCTACAAGGCTGCGTGGGATGCCATCGATGAGCTGAACAACCTGGCGCAAACCCCCTTGGTGCAGCGCAGCATTGGCGGCAAGGGCGGAGGCGGCGCCCGGTTGTCCGTGGCCGGTGAGCGGGTGCTGCGCCTTTATCAGCGCTTGCAGGCGTTACAGGCTCAGGTGCTGGACGCCGCCGAAGACGCCCGGGATCTCGACCTGCTCGGCCGCCTGATGTTGCGTACCAGCGCCCGTAACCAGTTGCACGGTACCGTGATTGCCATCCACAGGCATGGTCACAACGATCTGATTGACCTTGAGTTGCCCGGTGGCCTGACCTTGCAGGCGCAAATCACCCACGACAGCACCCAGCACCTGGAACTGGCGATCAATAGCCCGGCGGTGGCACTGATTAAAGCGGGCTGGCTGCAGTTGATCGACGTCGCACAAGTGCCCAGCCCCGAACACAATCACCTGCATGGGCAGATCCAACAGATCCTGCACATCGCCGACGGCCCCAGTGAAGTGCGCATCAGCCTGCCTGGCAGCCAGACGCTGTGTGCGCTGACCGAACCGCAACACCTTGAAACACTTGGGCTGGCCGTGGGCAGTACGGCACAGGTGCAGTTTGCGCCGACGCTGGTGTTGCTGGGCACAGCGCTCTAAACCGCTGCCCTCACCCCACCCTTCTCCAGGAGGGAGAGGGAGCTGACCGCATGCGCCTTCACCCCCCCTAAACCAGCCCCCTCTCCCTATGGGAGAGGGTTAGGGTGAGGGGCTTTTCAAACAAAAACTGAAACATCCCTGTCATACCCGCTGCTTATGGTGTCTGCCAAAACCGTTGCCAGACGAGCCAGCCATGAGCCTATTAGAAGAAAACCAATCCACCGACCTTGAGCAGATCATCGGCCTGAGCCGTCGGGGCTTTATCAGTGCGGGCGCCTTGTGTGGTGCGGCGATGTTCCTCGGCGGCGGCCTGCTTGGTCGCAGCGCCCTGGCGGCCGGGGTCAGCGCCGCCAACAGCAACCTGCTGGGGTTCGACAGCATCAACGCAGCCACCACCGACACCATCAGCCTGCCGCCCGGCTACCGTTCCTCGGTGCTCATCAGCTGGGGTCAGCCGTTGCAGGCCAAAGGCCCGGCGTTTGACCCTTCCGGTAAAGGCACCGCCAGCGAGCAGGAAGTGCAATTTGGCGACAACAATGACGGCATGAGCCTGTTCGCCTTCCCCGATGACCCGAACCGGGCCCTCATGGCGATCAACAACGAATACACCAACTACCGCTACCTCTACCCTCACGGTGGCTCGCCCACTTCCCTTGAAGAAGTGCGCAAGGCCCTGGCCAGTGAAGGCGTGTCGGTGATCGAAATCCAGCGCAAGGGCGACAGCTGGCAGTTTGTTCAGGGCTCACCCTTTAACCGGCGCATCCACGGCAACACGCCGATCCGCCTCAGCGGTCCCGCGGCGGGCCACGAACTGCTGCGCACCCGGGCCGATGCCACCGGCAGCCGTGCCCTGGGCACGTTCCAGAACTGCGCCAACGGCAAAACCCCGTGGGGCACTTATCTGACGTGCGAAGAAAACTTCACTGATTGTTTCGGCAGCTCTGATGCCAAGCAAACCTTCGACACCGCGCAAAAGCGCTATGGTGCCGTGGCGGCCAGCAAGGATATCAACTGGCACCAACACGACCCGCGCTTCGACCTGGCACTCAACCCCAACGAACTCAACCGTCACGGCTGGGTAGTGGAAATCGACCCGTTCGACCCGCTTTCAACACCGGTCAAACGCACCGCCCTGGGCCGTTTCAAACACGAAAACGCCGCCCTGACCGAAACCGGCGACGGTCGTGCCGTGGTCTATATGGGCGACGATGAACGCGGCGAGTTCATCTACAAATTTATCAGCCGCGACAAGATCGACCACCAGAACCCCAAGGCCAATCGCGACCTGCTCGACCACGGCACGCTTTATGTGGCGCGCTTTGACAATGGCGACAGCAACCCTGATCGCCCCAAGGGCCAGGGCCAGTGGCTTGAACTGAGTCACGGCAAAAACGGCATTGATGCCGACCATGGTTTCGCCAGCCAGGCCGATACCCTGATCCATGCCCGCCTGGCAGGCAGCACAGTCGGCGCCACGCGCATGGACCGCCCGGAATGGATAGTGGTCAGCCCCAAAGACGGTCAGGTTTATTGCACCCTGACCAACAACGTCAAACGTGGCGAGGATGGACAACCGGCTGGCGGACCCAACCCGCGTGAGAAAAACGTCTACGGACAAATCCTGCGCTGGAACGCCCATAAGGGTGATCACGGCTCGGACACCTTTGACTGGGACCTGTTCGTGGTGGCCGGCAACCCGGCAGTGCACGGCAAAACGGCCAAAGGTGGCTCGGCCAACATCACCCCGCAAAACATGTTCAACAGCCCCGACGGCCTGGGTTTCGACGACGCAGGGCGCTTGTGGATCCTCACCGACGGCGACGCCAGCAACAGCGGCGACTTTGCCGGCATGGGCAATAACCAGATGCTCTGCGCCGACCCGGCCAGCGGTGAAATCCGCCGCTTCATGGTCGGGCCGATTGGCTGTGAAGTCACCGGCATCAGCTTCTCGCCCGACCACAAAACCCTGTTCGTTGGTATTCAGCACCCCGGCGAAAACGGCGGCTCCACCTTCCCCGAGCATCTGCCCAACGGCAAACCGCGTTCTTCGGTCATGGCCATCAGCCGTGAAGACGGCGGTATCGTCGGCGCCTGACCCTTTCGGTGTGGGAGCGGGCTTGCTCGCGATCGGGTTGGTGCGATTTAACTGACAGACCGCAGCGCCTGCATCGTGAGCAAGCCCGCTCCCACAGCGGATTAAGTCGCCTTCCGGGCCCCGGTCTGCGCTAACATGCATGGCCGGACGCGGCAGCCTGCTGCGCGCAGGAGTCAGCATGTCTCATCCGTTTGCAACACTTACCCCTGATCTGGTCCTCGACGCTGTCGAGAGCATCGGTTTCCTGAGCGATGCCCGCGTGTTGGCGCTCAACAGCTACGAAAACCGCGTGTACCAGGTCGGTATCGAAGACTCGCAGCCGCTGATCGCCAAGTTCTATCGCCCTCAGCGCTGGACCAACGAAGCGATCCTCGAAGAGCACCGCTTCACCTTCGAACTGGCCGACTGCGAAGTCCCGGTCGTGGCCCCGATGATTCACAACGGCCAAAGCCTGTTCGAGCACCAGGGCTTTCGCTTTACCTTGTTCCCACGCCGTGGTGGCCGTGCGCCAGAGCCGGGAAACCTCGACCAGCTGTATCGTCTCGGGCAACTGCTCGGCCGCCTGCATGCCGTAGGTGCAACCAAGCCGTTCGAACACCGCGAAGCACTGGGCGTGAAAAACTTCGGTCACGACTCGCTGACCACCCTGCTCGAAGGCAACTTCATACCGCGCAGCTTGCTCCCGGCCTACGAGTCCGTCGCCCGCGACCTGCTCAAGCGCGTTGAAGACGTCTACGCCGCCACCCCGCACACCAACATCCGCATGCATGGCGATTGCCACCCCGGCAACATGATGTGCCGCGACGAAGTGTTCCATATCGTCGACCTCGATGACTGCCGCATGGGCCCTGCGGTGCAGGATTTGTGGATGATGCTCGCCGGTGATCGCCAGGAATGCCTGGGCCAGCTGTCAGAGTTAATGGACGGCTACAGCGAATTCCATGACTTCAACCCCCGCGAACTAGCGTTGATCGAGCCGCTGCGCGCTTTGCGCCTGATGCACTACAGTGCCTGGCTGGCGCGACGCTGGGACGACCCGGCCTTCCCCCACAGCTTCCCGTGGTTTGGTACCGAACGCTACTGGGGCGACCAGATCCTGGCATTGCGTGAACAGCTTTCAGCACTCAATGAGGAGCCGCTGAAATTGTTCTGACGCCATGTATGTGGCTCTTGCAGGAGCGGGCTTGCTCGCGATTGGCTCGATGCGGTTTAACTGTCAGACCGCAGCGCCCGCATCGCGAGCAAGCCCGCTCCCACAGAAAATCCGGGACCGCTGCTGGTGCAAAAACAACTGTCTGCCTTGCAAATCTCCTGCACGACACGCCTGCAAAACCTGCTTACAATCCTGACTTCTTCCGTGTCTGTTAGTTGCCTAAGCAAGGATTCTGCATGCAAGCCGCCAACCCGCGCCGCGGGTATATTTTAGGCCTCACGGCCTATGTCATCTGGGGCATCTTCCCGCTCTACTTCAAACTGCTGGCCAGCGTTCCGGCGGCCGAAATCATCGTCAACCGGGTGCTCTGGTCGGCCTTGTTCGGCTCGTTGCTGCTGCTGGTGTGGAAGCACCCCGGCTGGTGGCAGGAACTGCGCGACAACCCCAAACGCCTGGGCGTGCTGACCATCAGCGGCCTGCTGATTGCCGCCAACTGGCTGACCTATGTATGGGCCGTAAATAACGACCGCATGGTCGAAGCCAGCCTGGGCTATTACATCAACCCGCTGGTAAACGTATTGCTCGGCATGTTGCTGCTGGGCGAACGCCTGCGCCGCTTGCAGTGGATTGCCGTAGGCCTGGCAGCAGCGGGCGTGGCACAACAAGTGTGGCAAGTGGGTAGCCTGCCGTGGGTATCGCTGGTGCTGGCGCTGACGTTTGGCTTTTACGGGCTGATTCGCAAGCAAGCACCGGTCAAGGCGCTGCCGGGGCTGGTGGTAGAAACCTGGATCCTGGTCCCGGTTGCCATCGGCTGGCTGTTGCTGCATCCGGAAGCCAACAGCGCCCACGTTGACTTCTGGAGTACCTCAGAGGCCTGGCTGCTGGTATTTGCCGGCCCGGCCACACTGATACCCCTGGTCAGTTTCAACGCCGCCGCACGACATCTGCCCTACACGACCCTGGGCTTTATGCAGTACATCGCGCCGACGCTGGTGCTGATCCTGGCGGTCTGGGTGTATGGCGAACACCTGTCCGAAAGCACCTTGATCGCCTTTGCGTTTATCTGGGCCGGGCTGGTGGTGTACAGCCTCGATGCCTGGTTCAGCCTGCGCCAGCGCAGCTGAACCAGCGCAGTTACTCTTCCGTGCTGAACTTGAGGTCTACCAGCAGTTCATCGGCCAGGGTTTCCAGACGCTTTTGCAGCACGTCGAGCGATAAGGTCAGGGGCACAGCCAGAATGGCCTCGGCATGAAACAGCGGCTCGTTGCTCATGGGCGCGGGCCGCACATCGGTCACCAGCCGCTCCAGGCTCACCCCCTGCTCGGTCAGCACCCGGGTGATATCGCGCACAATGCCGGGGCGGTCGTTGCCCACCAGCTCCATGGCGATGGGCTTCCAGGTGCAGGACTGCTCGATCCCGCTTTCGGCGATCAATACCCGAATCCCTTCCTTGCCCAACCGCTGCAGCGCATCGACCAGCTCATCGTGGGCTTCGGCAGGCACGCCGACACGCAGGATCCCGGCAAATTGCCCGGCCATACGCGACATGCGACTCTCCAGCCAGTTACCTCCATGCTCGGCGATGCACTGGGCAATACGCTCGACCTGCCCGGCCTTGTCCTGGGCAAAGACGGTGATAACAAGATGATTCATGGCGGGACTCTCTTATTAGGGGGTCGATTGAGTATAGGCAACACCCTTCCCTGTGGGAGCGGGCTTGCTCGCGATGGTCTCGCCACGGTTTGCCTGACAGACCGCGTCGCCCGAATCACGAGCAAGCCTGCTCCACAGATGCCTTCAAAATCACAAATTGTGTACTGTTTTTAGAATTATCTGGAACAACCTGCCTGTTTCTTGAGAACATCCCGTTCTTCTGAGTGACCGTTCGCGTAAAAATGGTCGCAGAACGACGTGATCAGTCTGATTTTCACATCTGCAATTGATCATGTAGTATGCCTCGGCGACCACTACATAACTTGCAACATGGTCTGCCAAAGCGTCTGCAATCCCCGTACAAACCCGCTCTGGCGGTGTTTTGAGAAGCGCTCCAGGCTTTAAATAAAAATGAGTGAGGCAAGCAATGACTGAACACGTTCACGTCGGTGGCCTGCAGGTCGCCAAAGTCCTGTTCGACTTCGTCAACAACGAAGCTATCCCCGGTACCGGCCTCACCGCCGATCAGTTCTGGGCCGGTGCCGACAAGGTCATCAACGACCTGGCACCCAAGAACAAAGCACTGCTCGCCAAACGCGATGATTTGCAGGCGCGCATCGACGCCTGGCACCAGGCGCAGGCCGGCAAGGCCCATGACGCCGTGGCTTATAAGGCCTTCCTCCAGGATATCGGGTATCTGCAGCCAGAAGCTGCGGATTTCCAGGCAACGACGCAAAACGTCGATGACGAAATCGCCCGCATGGCCGGCCCGCAATTGGTGGTGCCGGTGATGAATGCGCGCTTTGCCCTCAACGCCTCTAACGCCCGTTGGGGCTCGCTGTACGACGCGCTTTACGGCACCGACGCCATCAGCGAAGCCGACGGCGCCGAAAAGGGCAAAGGCTACAACAAGGTTCGCGGCGACAAGGTCATCGCCTTCGCCCGCGCCTTCCTCGACGAAGCTGCACCTCTGGCCAGCGGCTCCCACGTTGATTCCAGCGGCTACGCCATTGTTGACGGCGCCTTGCAGGTCACCCTCAAGGGCGGCGCCAGCACCGGCCTGCGCGACACCGCGCAGTTGATCGGTTACCACGGCACGGCCGCAGCGCCGACGGCCGTGCTGCTCAAGCACAACGGCCTGCATTTCGAAATCCAGGTCGACGCGGCCAGCCCCGTCGGCCAGACCGATGCTGCAGGCGTCAAAGACGTGCTGATGGAAGCCGCCCTGACCACCATCATGGACTGCGAAGACTCGGTCGCTGCGGTCGATGCCGATGACAAGGTGGTGATCTACCGCAACTGGCTCGGCCTGATGAAGGGTGACCTCAGCGAGCAAGTATCCAAGGGCGGCCAGACCTTTACCCGCACCATGAACCCGGATCGCGAGTACACCGCGCCAAACGGCGGCACCGTCAGCCTCCACGGCCGCTCGCTGTTGTTCGTGCGCAACGTCGGCCACCTGATGACCATCGATGCGATCCTCGACAAAGACGGCAACGAAGTGCCCGAAGGCATCCTCGACGGCCTGCTCACCAGCCTGGCGGCTATCCACAGCCTCAATGGCCAGACCACGCGCAGCAACAGCCGCACCGGCTCGGTGTATATCGTCAAGCCGAAGATGCACGGGGCTGAAGAAGCCGCGTTCACCAACGAGCTGTTCGGCCGCATCGAAGACGTGCTCAAGCTGCCACGCAACACGCTCAAGGTCGGAATCATGGACGAAGAGCGCCGTACCACGATCAACCTCAAGGCCTGCATCAAGGCCGCCAGCGAGCGAGTGGTGTTTATCAACACCGGCTTCCTGGACCGTACCGGCGACGAGATTCACACGTCGATGGAAGCCGGCCCGGTCGTACGCAAGGCCGACATGAAAGCTCAGAAGTGGATTTCGGCCTACGAAAACAACAACGTCGATGTCGGCTTGAGCACTGGCCTGCAAGGTCGTGCACAAATCGGTAAAGGCATGTGGGCCATGCCCGATCTGATGGCCGCCATGCTGGAGCAGAAAATCGCTCACCCGCTGGCCGGTGCCAACACTGCCTGGGTGCCGTCACCGACCGCCGCCGCCCTGCACGCGCTGCATTACCACAAGGTTGACGTGTTCGCCCGTCAGGCCGAACTGGCCAAGCGCGCTCCGGCTTCGGTGGACGACATCCTGACCATCCCGCTGGCGGTGAACCCGCAGTGGACCCCGGAACAGATCCAGAACGAACTGGACAACAACTCCCAGGGCATCCTGGGCTACGTTGTGCGCTGGATCGACCAGGGCGTGGGGTGCTCCAAGGTGCCGGACATCAACGACATCGGCCTGATGGAAGACCGTGCCACGCTGCGTATCTCCAGCCAGCACATCGCCAACTGGCTGCGTCACGGCATCGTCAACGAAGAGCAGGTCATGGCAAGCCTCAAGCGCATGGCACCGGTGGTTGACCGCCAGAACGCCAACGACGCGCTGTACCGTCCGCTGGCGCCGGACTTCGACAGCAATATCGCCTTCCAGGCGGCGGTCGAACTGGTCATCGAAGGCACCAAACAGCCTAACGGCTACACCGAGCCGGTACTGCACCGTCGTCGGCGCGAGTTCAAGGCCAGAAACGGCCTGTAACCCGCAGCAATAAAAAAAGCCCCGATCATTCGGGGCTTTTTTTTGACACGGTGGGAGACCAACCTTACATCCCCAACTCCTGACGGATCAGCTTGAGCAACCTGTCGGTATCAATCGGCTTGAGCAAAAAGTCCACCACGCTCAAATGCATGGCATCGATGGCATCCCGTACATTCGCATCCCCCGACATGATGATAACCGGCAAGGCCGCCCGCTCGGATTCACGCACTTTGCGGATCAGATGCAAGCCATCGTGGGGCAGCATGCGCAAATCGGTGAGCATCAGGTTGATCGGCTGGCCCGATGCCAATAGCGCCAGCGCTTCTTCTTCATTGCTGGCCTGGAGGCACTCAATGGCATTGAGTTCAAGAAACTCCGCCAACAACTCCCGAGCCAAAACATCATCTTCGACAATCAACACACATGACGAGACCGAAGCAGGTGTCTGCATGACCTCTTGTAAGGCCTCTCTTTCGGCGTCAGTCAAAATATCGTGTTCGGTCATAGGCTTCTCGGAAGCTGACTTGCAGGCGAAATATCCTAATAGCGTAGTCGGTTATCCATTACTGGGTGTAAATGTGCGCTCACATTCCGGTATTTCCAAGCCTGCCAGCACAAGAAATATCTGAAACCAATGTGCGATGTTTTTAAAACAGCAGCACAACGCTGCCCCATAGACTTACGTCCAATGGGCACCCGCGCGCAGACCACCGAGCATGAGGGATAGAAATACACCTTGGGGCGATGCCCTGTCCGGTCATAACAACAACGGCTCACAACCAACGACGCGGTATCAGTAATGAGTAAATCGGATGCGTTTCTCCAGGCAGGGAAAACCGCGGTGTTGCAGAACATTCACGGCACCATGCAATTCTTGCAGCGATTCCCGCCCTTCAACCAAATGGAAAACACTCACCTGGCGTACCTGGTCGAGCAGTGCCAACTGCGCTTCTATGCCCCGGGCGAAAGCATCATCCGACCCACCGACGGGCCGGTGGAGCACTTCTATATCGTCAAGCAGGGCCGAGTGGTGGGCGAGCGCACCCACGCCGGTCGCGAAGAAGCCCAGACCACCTTCGAGATCACCGCCGGCGAATGCTTCCCCCTGGCCGCGCTGCTGGGCGAGCGCGCCACCCGCACCGAACACCGGGCCGCCGAAGATACGTTCTGCCTGCAACTGAACAAAACCGCGTTTATCAAACTGTTTGGCCTGTCCGACGAATTTCGCGACTTTGCCTTGCGCGGCGTCAGCAGCCTGCTGGACAAGGTCAATCAGCAGGTGCAGCAAAAAGCCGCTGAAACTCTCGGCACCCAGTACTCGCTCAACACCCGTCTGGGTGAACTGGCCATGCGTCATCCCGTGACCTGCGCGCCTCAGGTTGCACTGCGTGAAGCCGTGCGTCTGATGCACGAACAGCAGGTGGGCAGCATTGTGGTGGTCGACGAGTTCAAGGCCCCGCTGGGGATTTTCACCCTGCGCGACCTGCGTCAGGTCGTTGCCAATGGCATTGAGGATTTCGACCAGGCCATCGACCTGCACATGACCCCCGGGCCGTTCTACCTGAGCCCCGATCACAGCGCTTTCGACGCTGCAATCGCCATGACCCAGCGGCATATTGCCCACGTGTGCCTGGTTAAAGATCAACGCCTGTGTGGGGTTGTTTCCGAGCGTGACCTGTTTTCGCTGCAACGGGTCGACCTGGTGCATCTGGCACGTACCATCCGCCATGCTCCACGGCTGGAAACCCTGATCAGCCTGCGCGGCGAAATCGGCCAGCTGGTTGAGCGCATGCTGGCCCACGGCGCATCTTCCACGCAAATCACCCATATCATCACCCAACTGAACGATCACACCGTCTGCCGGGTGATTGAACTGGTGCTGGCTGACAAGGGTGACCCCGGCGTGCCGTTTACCTGGCTGTGTTTTGGCAGCGAAGGACGGAGCGAACAAACCCTGCACACCGACCAGGACAACGGCATCCTGTTCGAGGCCAGGGACGCTGCCGAGGCCGCCGACATTCGCCAGCGCCTGCTGCCCATCGCCCAGCAGATCAACCAGCACCTGGCGGCCTGCGGCTTTACCCTGTGCAAGGGCAATATCATGGCCGGCAACCCCGACCTGTGCTTGTCCCGTACCGAATGGGCGCGGCGCTTTGCGGCGTTTATTCGTGAAGCGACCCCGGAAAATCTGCTGGCCTCCACCATCTACTTCGACCTGCGCGTGGTCTGGGGCGATGAACAGGGCTGCGCGCAACTACGTCGCGGCATCCTTGAGCAAGTGGCCGACAACCGCCTGTTCCAGCGCATGATGGCCGACAACGCCCTGCGTCACCGGCCGCCGGTGGGGCGCTTTCGCGAGTTTGTGCTGGAGCGCAAAGGCAGTGACAAGGCCACCCTCGACCTCAAGGTGCAGGGCCTTACGCCCTTTGTCGACGGGGCTCGCTTGCTGGCACTGGCCAACGGTGTAGAAGCCAACAATACCCTTGAGCGCTTGCGCCAACTGGTTGCTCTCGACGTGATCGAACCGTTGGACGGCGGTGCCTACGAAGAGGCTTACCACTTTATCCAGCAAACCCGCATGCAGCAGCACCAGTTGCAAACCCGGGAAAATCGCCCGTACTCCAATCGCGTCGACCCGGACAACCTCAACCAGCTGGATCGCCGTATCCTGCGTGAAGCCCTGCGCCAGGCCCAGCGCCTGCAAAGCAGCCTGGCCCTGCGGTATCAGCTATGAGCCTGTTGTCCTGGCTGTTACCCCGCAAAAAACCGCTGCTAAGCCTTGAGCAACAGCAACGCCTGCTGCAATTGCCGTCCGCCACCGCCTTGAGCAATGTGCCATTGCGCAGTCAGCGTTGGGTGGTGGTAGACCTGGAAACCAGCGGTCTTAATCTCAACCGCGATCAAGTGTTGTCGATTGGCGCAGTAGTGATTGAAGACGGCGCCATTGACTTGAGCCAGGCCTTTGAGCGCACCCTGCTGCGCCCCGACCACCCCCTGAGCCCCAGCATGCTGCTGCATGAACTGGGACCTGCCGCCATTGCCGCCGGCAGCGACCCGGTGGATGCGCTGCTGGATTTCATGGACTTTGTCGGCGATAGCCCGGTACTGGCCTTCCATGCACCATTTGACCAGCACATGCTCACCCGAGCCCTCAAGGACAGCCTGGGCTATCGGTTGCAGCATCCGTTTATGGATGTGGCCGCACTGGCACCGATGCTCTGCCCGCAGTTCAACCCGCGCCAGGCAGGGCTTGATCACTGGATCAACCACTTCAACCTGCAGGTTGAAGACCGTCACAACGCCAGTGCAGACGCGCTGGCCACGGCCGAGCTGGCACTGATCCTGTTCAGCCGTGCCAGCGTCCAGGGCATCGACAGCCCCCTGGCCTTGCAACAGCGGCTTAACCAGTGGCAGCGACGCAAGCAGATTCACGGCTTTTAATCTGTGGGAGGGGTCTTGCTCGTGATTCATGCGACGCGGCTCATCAGGCGAAACGCGGCGATCCCATCGCGAGCAAGCCCGCTCCCACAATAACGACCCTCCCCCGCTTATATGTCATCCGATGAGCGTCAATTGCGTAGGATCACTCCCTCTGCCACAATCGCGAATAATTATCGTTAGTTAAAACTTGCAGTCGGTGATGCTCTTGTCGTCAGTCCAAACCCCCCACAGTGAGCTGGTTGGAGCGCTTTATCGCGACCATCGCGGCTGGCTGCTGGCGTGGTTACGGCGCAACGTAGCCTGCCCGCAGCGGGCAGAGGACCTCAGCCAGGACACTTTTGTACGCCTGCTTGGCCGTACCGAACTGCAAGCCCCGCGCGAACCCCGGGCCTTTCTGGCGGCCATCGCCAAAGGCCTGCTGTTCGACTATTTTCGCCGCGCCGCCCTGGAGCAGGCCTGGCTCAACGAGTTGATGCTGATCCCCGAAGCCGAGCACCCCTCGCCCGAGGCCCAGCAGTTGATCCTCGAAGACCTGCGAGCCATCGACCGCATGTTGGCCAAACTGTCGAGCAAGTCGCGTGCGGCCTTCCTGCACAGTCGGCTCGACGGCATGACCCACGGCGAAATCGCCGAACGCCTGGGCGTATCGGTGCCCCGTGTACGTCAATACCTGGCCCAGGGCATCCGCCAGTGCTACATCGCCCTGTATGGTGAGCCGACATGAGCCAGGCCAACGGCAAACCTGTCTCGGCCCAGGTGCTGGACGCCGCCATCGCCTGGCAACTGTGCCTGGATTGCGGCAACGGCAGCGCCGTGGAACAGGCCGAGTTCGCCAAGTGGTACAGCGCCAGCGAAGAACACGCCCGGGCCTGGTTACAACTGGGCATGCTCGACCAGCGCTTCAGCAATACCGGCATCCCGGCACGCAACGCCCTGCTCAATGCGCGCAATGGCGTGCAGCAGCAGGCGCGCAAGATCGGCAGCGGCCTGGCGAGTATCGCCCTGGTGTGCGGGCTGGCCCTGTTTGCCGGCAAGAACTACTTGCCCATCGATTACTGGATGGCCGACCAGCGCACTGCCACCGGTGAACAGCGCCAGATGCGCCTGGCCGACGGCACGTTGCTCAACCTCAATACCCACAGTGCAGTCGATGTACGTTTTGACAACAGCACCCGGCGCATCATCCTGCAAGAAGGCGAGATCATGGTCGAAACCGGCCACGGCGACCCTCGCCCGTTTATCGTACAAACCCGCGATGGCAGCTTGCTGGCCCTTGGCACCCGGTTCATGGTCAAACGCGAAGACGACGGCACGCGCCTGAGCGTGCTGCAATCGCGTGTCCAGGCCCATCCAGAAGATAGCGTCGAACAGACCATCTACAGCGAAGGGCAGCAAGTGCTGATGCACCGTGACCGTCTGGGCCAGATGTATGCAGTGAGTCCCGGGGCCGACGCCTGGACACGGGGCATGCTGGTACTGGACAACGTGCGCCTGGGCGACATGGTTGGCGAACTCAACCGCTATCACCGTGGCCACCTGGGTGTAGCCCCCGAAGTGGCCGACCTGCGCATCACTGGCAGCTTCCCGCTGAACAACGTCGAACTGGCGCTCAACGCCCTGTTGCCGACCTTGCCGGTGCAAATCGAACAGCGCACCCCGTGGTGGGTCACTGTCAGCGCCAGGCCTGCGGCGAACTGAATCTAAATTATTTTCAATAAGCCCTATCACTTTTCAAATCTCGTGCGGCAGATAGGCATTGAGAAACATTTCCATTCAGGAACCCGCCGAATGTCCCGCACCCTCGACACGTTTTTGCGCCCCAGCCTGTTGGCTGTTGCCATTGCCCTTGGCGCTCCGCTGGCCAGCACCACGCTGATTGCCGCCGAACAGGCATCCTCTGCGCGCAGCTACAACCTGCCCGCCGGCCCATTGGCGGCCACCCTGAACCAGATCGCCAGCCAGGCTGGCATCACCCTGGCCATCGACTCGTCCTTGCTGGCAGGCAAAACCTCGGCGCCGGTCAACGGCACATTTGAAGCCACGACTGCGTTGCGTGAGGCGTTGCAGGGGAGCGGTTTGCAGCTGCAAAGCAGTGGTAACGGTGCTTTCACCCTGATGCCTGTCGTTGAAGGCGCCCTGACTCTGGGCGACGTCAATATCAACGGCGCTGCTGTTGCCGAGGGCTCGGAAGCGGCGGGTTACGTCAGCGAAAATTTGAATAATGTCGGTGCACTGGGCGGGATGAAACTGCAAGACACGCCCTACTCCATGAGCGTTACCTCTCAGGCATTGCTCAAAAACATCCAGGCCACCTCACTGGATGACGTGTTCAAGCGCAACCCGTTCACCCAGATGTTCTCGCCGACCGGCGCGGGATATGCCAGCGCAGTCAACATTCGCGGTTTCAGCGGCGCGGGCAACCTGAATATCGCGAATGACGGGTTGCGTTTCAGCACCCTGGCCGATGCGGGCAACTTTCTGGAAGAAACCGAGCAACTGGAAGTCATCACCGGTCTCACCGGCTTTCTGTATGGCCCCGCTACGCCCGGAGGCCTGGCCAACTATGTTCTGAAGCGGCCAACTTACGAGAACTATCGCAGCGTTACTTTGGGCAATGCGGGTGGCGAAAACTATTACCTGCATGGCGACTTTGGCGGCAAGATCGACGACGAAGGCAAATTTGCCTATCGCCTGAACCTGCTCACCCAGGATGGCGAAACTGCCATCGACATGCAGAAACGCCGTCGCGAGCTGATCAGCCTGGCCGTGGACTGGAATGTCAGCGACGACCTGCAAATCCAGTTCGATGCATCGCACAAGAAAACCGAAATCCGCGGGTTGACCAGCTACTGGTACTTCGGAGATCAGGCCCTGCGGCCACGCGCCTCGCAGCTCGACAACGACAAGCTGTACAGCCAGAAGTGGTCATTTTCGGATAACGAAACCGACAAGGGTGGCGTGCGGGCCAAGTGGCGCCTGAACGACACCTTCACCCTGCGCGGTGCCTTTGCTACCCAGAAGTTCACCGAAGAAAACACCTACACCGGTCCAACCGTGTATAGCCCGGGGGTCTACACCCAACCGCTGTACGCCTTTGCTCCCATTGAGCACGTAGAAAACTCGGCCTACCTGTTTCTAGATGCCGCGTTCGCGACCGGTTCAATTGGCCACAAGATGACCATGGGTTATCAGGGTAATGACTCGCGCATCCGTCAGTACGAAGACCATGTACCCAGCTCTCCGCCGCAATACGTCGACGTAGGCGGCGGCGCATTGCCGTTTGGCAGCAGCGAACAGGTCGGCAAACCCAGCTACTCGATTGGCAATGGCAACCAGCGCTTGGCAAGTACCTCCCAGTCCAATAATTTCCTGATCGGCGATGTCATCACCTTCAACGATCAATGGTCGAGCATCCTCGGTGTGACCCGCACCCAGATCAAGTCTTACGCCAATGACTTCATCTACTCCAACCCGGCTAAGAAAACCCGCTACGACGAGAGTAAAACCTCGCCCAGCGTTTCGCTTATCTACAAGCCCGTACCTTGGCTGACCACCTATGCCACTTACATCGAAGGCCTGCAAGCAGGCGGAACAGCGCCGTACAACGCAGTCAACGCCGGGCAAATCTTCGCGCCGCAAGTCAGCAAGCAATATGAAATCGGCGCCAAAGCCACTGTAGGCGACGCGCTGCTGACCCTGGCCCTGTTCAACATTGAAAAACCTAACGGCTTTCTCAGCGAAGGATTGATTTACACCGAGAGTGGCAAACAGGTTAACAACGGCCTGGAATTCAGCGTGACCGGAAAAGTCACACCGGAGCTGACCGTAGTGGGCGGTTTCACCCTGCTTGATCCAAAGGTCAAAGACGCCGACAACAAGGCCAACGACGGCAATGCCCCGGTCGACGTTGCCAAGCAACTGGCCAAGGTTTACGCCGAGTACGACATAAATGCCTTGCCTGGTTTGGCCCTGACCGGCGGGGCGTTCTACACCGGCAGACAGTACACCGACGTGAGCAACGACTACGAATTGCCATCGTTCACCACCTTTGATGCCGGTGCGCGCTACCGCATGAAAGTGTCGGAAAACGACCTGACCCTGCGCATGAACGTCAGCAACCTGGCCAACAAGGATTACTGGCTCAACAGCCACTATCTGGGCGATCCGCGCACCGTGCAGTTCTCGGCGCAGCTGGAGTTCTAACCCGCTTGTATTGAAAAATACTCCCCCTGTGGGAGCGGGCTTGCCCGCGATGCAGACAACTCGGTGCAACTGCAAAAACGAGTTGATGCCATCGCGAGCAAGCCCGCTCCCACAGGGGGTTTACGCATTCAGGATTTTCATGAAAAGCAAAACCATCCGCCGCTGGTCCTTTATCCACACCTGGACCAGCCTGATTTGCACTGCGTTCTTGCTGATGCTGGCACTGACCGGCCTGCCGTTGATTTTTCATCATGAAATCGACCATCTGCTAGGCGATGCGCCGCAGGTCAAAACCCTGCCTGCCGATACCCCAACCCTCGACCTGCAACAACTGGTGCGCGCCGCCGAAGCTCATCGCCCGGGCGAGGTCATGCAGTATTTCGGCTGGGACGAAGACGAACCCAATGCCGTCCTGACCATCATGGCACCCACCGCCGGCACCGAACCCAATTCCTCCCACACCTTTATGCTCGATGCGCGCACGGGCGAAGCCATAGAGGTGCCGTCAGCCAATGGCGGACTCATGATGGTCATGCTGCGCCTGCATGTGGACATGTTCGCCGGGCTGCCCGGCAAGCTGCTACTGGCCTTTATGGGCCTGCTGTTTGTATTGGCCATCATCTCCGGCACAGTGCTGTACCTGCCTTTTATGCGCCGCCATGAATTCGCTACCGTGCGCACCGACAAATCCAAACGCCTGCGCTGGCTCGACCTGCACAACCTGATTGGCGCCGTGACCCTGACCTGGGCCCTGGTGGTAGGGGTGACCGGCGTTATCAGTGCCTGTGCTGACCTGATCATTGCCGCATGGCGCAATGACAGCCTCAGCGCCATGATCGAACCCTACCGCGATGCTCCGCCACTGACCCGTCTTGCCCCGGCCAGCCAGTTGCTGGAGATCGCAGCCAAAGCCGCGCCCGGCATGCGCCCGGACTTTATCGCCTTCCCCGGTACACGGTTCTCCAGCGAGCACCATTACGCGGTCTTTATGAAAGGCAGCACGCACCTGACTTCTCACCTGCTGACCCCGGTATTGATCGATGCCAGTACCCTGGAGGTCACCGCAGTGGCCGGGCGCCCGTGGTACATGGACGCTATGGGCATGTCGCAACCGCTGCACTTCGGCGATTACGGCGGCATGCCGATGAAAATTCTCTGGGCGGCTCTCGACGTGCTGACCATTGTGGTGCTCGGCAGCGGACTCTACCTGTGGTGGGTGCGCCGCCGAGCGGCCAGGGAGAGCGCACGATGAGGCCCCGTCAGTCGAACTTCTGGAAAGTGTTTTCCATCCCGCTGGCGATTGGCCTGGTCAGCGTGATGGGCTTGTTCAGTGCGCTATTGGGTGACGAGGCGTGGGATGTATTGAGCTGGATTGGCTTGGGTATTCCTGTGTGGATCAGTGTGCGCGGGTTGCTCAAGTGACCCTCACCCTAGCCCTCTCCCGGAGGGAGAGGGCTGCAACTGACACCCACAAAAAAGCCCGCATCGCTGCGGGCTTTTTAGTACGCGCCGGTCTTAGTTGACCTTGGCGTTCAGCTCACCTTTGAGGTAACGCTGGTACATGGCTTCGAGGGAGATCGGCTTGATCTTCGAAGCATTACCGGCAGTACCGAAGGCTTCGTAACGGGCAATACACACGTCACGCATGGCCGTTACAGTGGCGCCGAAGAACTTGCGCGGGTCAAACTCGCTCGGGTTGGTTGCCATCAGGCGACGCATCGCGCCAGTCGATGCCAGACGCAGGTCGGTGTCGATGTTGACCTTGCGCACGCCGTGCTTGATGCCTTCAACGATTTCTTCTACCGGCACACCGTAGGTTTCTTTGATGTCGCCGCCGAACTCGTTGATGATCGCCAGCCACTCTTGTGGAACAGAGGACGAACCGTGCATCACCAGGTGAGTGTTCGGAATGCGCTTGTGGATCTCTTTGATACGGTCGATTGCCAGTACGTCGCCAGTCGGTGGCTTGGTGAACTTGTAAGCGCCGTGGGAAGTACCGATGGCAATTGCCAGGGCATCTACCTGGGTGCGCTTGACGAAGTCAGCCGCTTCTTCCGGGTCGGTCAGCATCTGGCTGTGATCCAGAACGCCTTCTGCACCGATGCCGTCTTCTTCGCCAGCCATACCGGTTTCCAGCGAACCCAGGCAGCCCAGCTCGCCTTCAACCGATACGCCGCAAGCGTGCGCCAGGGCAACGGTTTGCTGAGTCACGCGAACGTTGTAGTCGTAGTCGGTCGGGGTCTTGCCGTCTTCACCCAGCGAGCCGTCCATCATCACCGAGCTGAAGCCCAGCTGGATCGAGCGCTGGCACACGTCAGGGCTGGTGCCGTGGTCCTGGTGCATGCACACCGGGATATGCGGAAATTCTTCGATTGCAGCCAGGATCAGGTGACGCAGGAAAGGAGCACCCGCGTACTTGCGCGCACCGGCCGAGGCCTGAACGATCACCGGGGAGTCGGTCTTGTCAGCGGCTTCCATAA
The DNA here is from genome assembly GCF_009600545.1 of Pseudomonas sp. FSL R10-1339. NCBI lineage: Bacteria > Pseudomonadati > Pseudomonadota > Gammaproteobacteria > Pseudomonadales > Pseudomonadaceae > Pseudomonas > Pseudomonas sp. FSL R10-1339. Next base: position 94,165 of record NZ_WIVQ01000005.1, read on the forward strand.
TGGCGCGCATCTGCTCAAGGTTGTTTACGTTGAAGGCTGGAACGCCGTAGCCGAATTCGGCGGCGTGGTCCAACATCTGGCGCATGCTGATAAGTGCCATTGTGTGTGTCTCTCCCGGACAAGGGTCGTTAATCGTGCAAGCCTGCCGTAGCGGCGGCTGCTATTCAAGTTATTGCAGATCGGGGGTTTGCCCCGATATGGCCAATGCGATTTAGCTGAAACGTTACAGCTTCAGCTATAGCTATGCGGCCCATTGGGTGGGCCGCATTTCAAATCATGGGCACCCGCGCTCTTGTGAAGGCTTGGGCGACTCGTATTTTTCCAGCGCCTCGGGCCCTGAGCGTTTATTGACCAGCGGCACGCTTTGCGCCTGCCAGTCAGCCTGGTAACAACCACTCTCTTCAGGGGTTGCAGCCTCGGGCACCGACTCGCTCGAGCCGGCGCAACCGGCCAAAAAGCCCGCGATCATCAACAGCGGTAACAACTTGACCATGTCCATGCTTCCTTTCAGGGCCTGAAACACCTTCAGGCTTTGGCGCGGCTTTCCAGGATTTCAACGGCAGGCAGTACCTTGCCTTCGACGAACTCCAGGAATGCACCACCGCCGGTGGAGATGTAGGAGATTTGATCAGCAATGCCGTATTTGTCGATCGCCGCCAGAGTGTCGCCGCCACCCGCAATCGAGAACGCTGCGCTGTCGGCAATGGCCCGGGCCAGAACCTTGGTGCCGTTGCCGAACTGGTCGAACTCGAACACGCCAACCGGACCGTTCCACAGGATAGTCTTCGAAGACTTGAGCAGCTCGGCGAAATGCGCAGCAGTTTGCGGGCCGATATCCAGGATCATGTCGTCAGCAGCCACGTCGGCAATCAGCTTGACGGTGGCAGCGGCACTTTCAGCGAACTCTTTGGCCACGACTACGTCGGTAGGCAGGGGCACGTTGACCTTGGCAGCGATGGCGCGAGCGGTTTCCAGCAGATCGGGCTCGTACAGCGACTTGCCCACCGGGTGACCGGCAGCGGCCAGGAAAGTGTTGGCGATACCGCCACCCACGATCAGCAGATCGCAGATCTGGCTCAGGCTGTTGAGCACTTCAAGCTTGGTCGACACCTTGGAGCCGGCAACAATGGCCGCCATTGGCTTGGCCGGGGCGCCCAGGGCCTTGCCCAGTGCTTCCAGTTCAGCAGCCAGCAAAGGGCCTGCGGCTGCAACCTTGGCAAACTTGGCCACGCCGTGGGTCGAGCCTTCGGCGCGGTGAGCGGTGCCGAAAGCGTCCATCACAAACACGTCGCACAGGGCGGCGTATTGCTTGGCCAGTTCGTCGGCGTTTTTCTTTTCGTCCTTGTTGAAGCGCACGTTCTCGAACAGCACGATGTCGCCGGCTTTGACGTCGACACCATTGAGGTAATCGCTGACCAGTGGCACTTCACGGCCCAGGGCCTTGCTCAGGTATTCGGCTACAGGCTTGAGGCTGTTTTCAGCCGAAAACTCACCTTCAGTCGGACGTCCCAGGTGCGAGCAGACCATAACCGCCGCGCCTTTTTCCAACGCCAGCTTGATGGTCGGCAGCGAAGCGAGGATACGCGCATCGCTGGTGACTACACCGTCCTTGACTGGGACGTTGAGGTCTTCGCGGATCAGTACGCGTTTACCTTGCAGATCGAGGTCGGTCATCTTCAACACGGTCATGGGTCGCAATTCCTGAGTTTCTAATGTTAGAGAACGGATTTTGGGTGGGTAACGTGCAAGTAATGCTCTGCCACATCGATCATTCGATTGGCAAAACCCCATTCGTTATCGAACCAGGCCAGCAGGTTCACCAGCCGGGGGCCGGAAACGCGGGTTTGGCTGGCATCGACAATGGCCGAATGAGGGTCATGATTGAAATCACAGCTGGCGTGCGGCAGCTCGGTGTAGGCCAGCAAGCCTTTGAGCGGGCCGCTGGTGGCAGCCTCGCGCAGCAGGCGGTTCACTTCTGCGGCATCGGTATCCCGGGCCGTGGTCAGGGTGATGTCCAGGCACGACACGTTCAAGGTCGGCACCCGTACTGCTTTGGCCTGAATTCGGCCGGCAAGTTCCGGCAACAGGCGCTCAATGCCTTTGGCCAGGCCGGTCGATACCGGAATCACCGACTGAAAGGCCGAGCGAGTACGTCGCAGGTCTTCATGATGGTAGGCATCGATGACCGGCTGATCGTTCATCGCCGAGTGAATCGTGGTGATCGACACGTACTCCAGGCCAAGCGCCTGATCCAGCAGACGCAACAGCGGTACGCCGCAATTGGTGGTGCAGGAAGCGTTGGACACCAGGCGCTCTTCGCCCGTCAGGCTGTGCTGATTGACGCCGTAGACAATGGTGGCGTCGACATCGGCGTCGCTGGCCATCGGTTGCGAAAAAAGTACGGCGGGAGCCCCGGCATCCAGAAAGCGCTGGCCGTCGGCACGGGTGTTGTAGACACCGGAACATTCCAGCACCAGGTCAATGCCCAGCGCGGCCCAGTCGATCCCTTCGGGGGTGGCACTGCGGAACACTTTCACGCAGTCGCCATTGATATGCAGGCAGTCGCCTTCGATCCGTATCTCGCCGGGAAACCGGCCATGGGTGGAGTCGAAGCGCGTCAAATATTCGAGACTGGCCATATCGGCCAAATCATTGAGTGCAACAATTTCAAACCCGGCAGAAGCCCCTCGCTCGAACAACGCACGCAAGACACAACGACCAATCCGGCCGTAGCCGTTGAGTGCAACTTTGTAGGGACGCGGTTGAGGCATGGGGTTCTCGATTACCAAGGTGAATCCTTCACCACTACTATTTCGCGAGCAGGCTCGCTCCCACAGGGATCTACATAGCCCATGTGGGAGCGAGCCTGCTCGCGAATAAGGCAGCCACTTTGTTACTTAGTCTTCCAGCAGCTCGTCAGCCTGACCCAGGATGTTTTCCAGGGTGAAGCCGAACTCCTCGAACAAGGCAGGCGCAGGCGCCGACTCGCCGTAGGTGGTCATGCCGATCACGCGGCCTTCCAGGCCCACGTACTTGTACCAGTAGTCAGCGTGGGAGGCTTCGATCGCGATACGGGCGCTCACCTGCAGCGGCAGAACCGACTGCTTGTAGCCCGCATCTTGAGCTTCGTACACGCTGGTGCATGGCATCGACACCACACGAACCTTGCGGCCCTGCTCGGTCAGTTTTTCCCAGGCCTGAACAGCCAGGCCCACTTCGGAACCGGCCGAGATCAGGATCAGCTCAGGCTCGCCTGCGCAGTCCTTGAGCACGTAGCCACCACGGTTGATATCGGCAATCTGGCCGGCATCACGGTTCTGGTGGTTGAGGTTCTGACGCGAGAAGATCAACGCGGACGGGCCGTCGTTGCGCTCCAGGGCGTATTTCCAGGCAGCTGCGGATTCCACCGCATCGGCCGGGCGCCAGGTGTCCAGGTTCGGCGTAGTACGCAGGCTGGTCAGCTGTTCGATCGGCTGGTGAGTCGGGCCGTCTTCGCCCAGACCGATGGAGTCGTGGGTGAACACATAGATCACGCGCTGTTTCATCAGGGCCGACATGCGGATGGCGTTGCGGGCGTATTCCATGAACATCAGGAAGGTTGCACCGTAAGGCACCAGGCCGCCGTGCAGGGCAACGCCGTTCATGATGGCGCTCATGCCGAACTCACGTACACCGTAGTACACGTAGTTGCCGCTGGCGTCTTCAGCCGAAACACCTTTGCAACCTTTCCACAGGGTCAGGTTGGAGCCGGCCAGGTCAGCGGAGCCGCCCAGTAGCTCAGGCAGCAACGGGCCGAAGGCATTCAGCGCGTTCTGGCTGGCTTTACGGCTGGCGATGGTTTCGCCTTTGGCCGCGACTTCAGCGATGTAGGCGTTGGCCTTGGCATCGAAGTCAGCTGGCAGCTTGCCGCTCAGGCGACGGGACAGCTCGGCGGCCAGCTCAGGGAACTCGGCAGCGTAGGCAGCGAAGCGCTTGTCCCACTCGGACTCAACCGCAGCACCGACTTCCTTGGCATCCCATTCGGCGTAGATATCAGCCGGGATTTCAAATGGACCGTGGTTCCAGTTCAGGGCCTTGCGGGTCAGGGCGATTTCATCGTTGCCCAGTGGAGCACCGTGGCAGTCTTCTTTGCCCTGCTTGTTCGGCGAACCGAAACCGATGGTGGTCTTGCAGCAGATCAGCGTTGGCTGGTCGCTTTTGCGTGCGGTTTCGATCGCGGTCTTGATTTCTTCCGGGTCGTGACCGTCAACGTTACGGATCACTTGCCAGTTGTAGGCTTCGAAACGCTTTGGCGTATCGTCGGTAAACCAGCCTTCAACTTCGCCATCGATGGAGATGCCGTTGTCATCGTAGAAAGCGATCAGTTTGCTCAGGCCCAGGGTGCCGGCCAGCGAGCCAACTTCGTGGGAAATGCCTTCCATCATGCAGCCATCACCCAGGAACACGTAGGTGTGGTGATCGACAACGTTATGGCCAGGACGGTTGAACTGCGCGCCCATGACTTTTTCGGCCAGGGCAAAGCCCACAGCGTTGGCCAGGCCCTGACCCAACGGGCCAGTGGTGGTTTCAACGCCCGGCGTGTAGCCCAGCTCCGGGTGGCCCGGGGTGCGGCTGTGCAGCTGGCGGAAGTTTTTCAGGTCGTCGATCGACAGGTCATAGCCGGTCAGGTGCAACAACGAGTAGATCAGCATCGAACCGTGGCCGTTGGACAGCACGAAGCGGTCACGGTCAGCGAACGAAGGATTGCTCGGGTTGTGCTTCAGATAATCGCGCCACAGTACTTCGGCGATATCCGCCATACCCATAGGGGCACCTGGATGACCGCTGTTGGCTTTTTGCACGGCATCCATGCTGAGTGCACGAATGGCGTTGGCACGCTCACGACGGCTGGGCATCGCTGTTCTCCTGGGTATTGGAAGTTAAATCGAAACGGAAAAAAGGCGAGCATTTTCCCTCACCCACCCCCTCGGGGCAATGACAGATAGTCAGCTGAAACGTTTTTCCTTTGTTCAGGCAGGCAATCTGTTAAGGATCGGACATTTCATTTCGTTAATAAGCACATTCAACCCGACAAACGTGCCATTTATCGACCAATATCAAAAAGTTTTGATATTGAACTTGCGGGGGCTTGAGCGGGTAACTAGACTGCGGCCCCATGAACTTACGCGTGCCTTCAATCCGCCATGACGATTGCGACGAGCTCTCCGCCCTGTGCAAGGCTGGAGGCGACCCGCTGCGACTCAATGTGCTGCGCGCGTTGGCCAATGATTCGTTTGGTGTGCTGGAACTGACACAGATTTTCGCCACCGGGCAGTCCGGCATGAGCCACCACCTCAAGGTGCTGTCCCAGGCACGGCTGGTTGCAACCCGGCGCGAAGGCAACGCGATTTTTTATCGCCGCGCCCTGCCCCATACCGAACAACTGGGCGGCAAATTGCATGCAGCACTGCTGGAAGAGGTCGATAACCTGGCCTTGCCCGCCGATGTACAGGCGCGCATCAGCGCCGTACACGGCCAACGTGCAGCCGCCAGTCAGGACTTTTTCTCACGCATAGCCGAGAAATTTCGCGCTCAACAGGATTTGATCGCCGGCTTGCCGCAATACCGTGACAGTGTTTTAACCCTGCTCGACAAACTGAGCTTCGGCCCGGGGGCCACAGCCCTGGAAGTCGGCCCCGGCGATGGCAGCTTCTTGCCCGACCTGGCTCGTCGTTTCCATCAGGTCACGGCGCTGGACAACAGCCCGGTGATGCTGGAGCTGGCCCGCCAGTTGTGTGAACGCGAGTCACTGAACAACGTCAGCCTGATCCTGGCCGACGCGCTGCATGAAGCACCGATCCAGGTCGATTGCGTGGTCGTGAACATGGTCTTGCACCATTTCGCTGCACCGGCCGAAGCACTCAGGCAACTGGCGACCTTGCTGCAACCGGGCGGTAGCCTGCTGGTAACAGAGTTGTGCAGCCATAATCAGGCGTGGGCCCGCGAGGCTTGCGGTGATTTATGGCTGGGTTTTGAACAAGATGATCTGGCCCGTTGGGCCACCGCTGCGGGACTCGTTCCCGGGGAAAGCCTCTATGTAGGCTTACGTAATGGTTTCCAGCTTCAGGTCCGCCACTTTCAGCGGCCAGCTGGCGACACTCACCATCGGTAAATATTAGGAAACCGTCGAGATGAGCGAATACTCCCTTTTCACCTCCGAGTCCGTGTCTGAAGGGCATCCGGACAAAATCGCCGACCAGATTTCTGACGCGGTGCTGGACGCCATCATTGCTGAAGACAAGTTCGCCCGTGTGGCGTGCGAGACTCTGGTGAAAACCGGCGTAGCAATCATCGCCGGCGAAGTCACCACTTCGGCCTGGGTTGACCTGGAGCAGATCGTTCGTGACGTGATCACCGACATCGGTTACACCAGCTCCGACGTCGGCTTCGACGGTGCTACCTGCGGCGTGATGAACATCATCGGCAAGCAGTCTCCTGACATCAACCAGGGTGTAGACCGCGCCAAGCCTGAAGATCAGGGCGCCGGCGACCAGGGCCTGATGTTCGGCTACGCCAGCAACGAAACCGACGTGCTGATGCCGGCACCGATCACCTTCTCTCACCAGTTGGTACAGCGCCAGGCAGAAGCCCGCAAATCCGGCCTGCTGCCGTGGCTGCGCCCGGACGCCAAGTCCCAGGTCACTTGCCGTTACGAAGGCGGAAAGGTTGTGGCCATCGACGCCATCGTGCTGTCGACCCAGCACAACCCGGAAGTGTCGAACAAAGACCTGCGCGAAGGCGTCATGGAGCTGATCGTCAAGCACGTGCTGCCTGCTGATCTGTTGCACAAAGACACCCAGTTCCACATCAACCCTACTGGCCAGTTCATCATCGGTGGCCCGGTTGGCGACTGCGGCCTGACCGGTCGCAAGATCATCGTTGACACCTACGGCGGCATGGCCCGTCACGGCGGCGGCGCGTTCTCGGGTAAAGATCCATCCAAGGTTGACCGTTCGGCGGCCTACGCCGGTCGTTACGTGGCCAAGAACATCGTGGCTGCCGGCCTGGCTGAGCGTTGCGAGATCCAGGTTTCCTACGCAATCGGCGTCGCTCAACCGACTTCGATTTCGTTGAATACTTTCGGCACTGGCAAAATTTCCGACGACAAGATCATCAAGCTGGTGCGTGAGGTGTTCGACTTGCGTCCATACGCCATCACCAAGATGCTTGATCTGCTGCACCCGATGTACCAGGAAACTGCAGCATACGGTCACTTCGGCCGTATCCCGCAGACCAAAACGGTTGGCGACGATACCTTCACCACGTTCACGTGGGAGCGTACCGACCGCGCTGAAGAACTGCGTACTGCCGCTGGTTTGTAAGTAAGCCTGCTGCACCAAAAGCCCCGGACAGGCGACTGTTCGGGGCTTTTTGCTGCTGGCGGGCATCGCGCAACGGATTGCTTGCGTACGGATGCTGCTAACATCCACGGTTTCGAACCGCCGAACGACGCTTGTGCAGCGTTCTTTCGACCTTATTTAATTGTCATCTTTGGTCATGGAGCTATTTATGAAATTACTTTCACCGCTCGCCCTGTTTACTGTCTGCGGCCTGTTGGCTGCCCCGCTGATGGCCGCCGACACAGCGCCTGAACTGACCGGCTGTGCTGCCAAGAAGCAGGCCATCACCCTGCAACTTGAGCAAGCGCGCGCCCACGGCAACAGCAACCAGGTAGCAGGCCTGGAAAAAGCCCTGAGCGAAGTTGAAGCCCATTGCACCGACGCGGGCCTGCGCAAGGAACGCGAAAACAAGGTGCTGGAAGCCAAACACGAAGTCAGCAAGCGCCAGGCAGATCTGGACAAGGCCATGAAGAAAGGCGACCCGGAAAAAATCGACAAGCGCAAAAACAAGCTGGCCGAATCGCGCAAAGAGTTGCAGGAAGCGCTGGATCAGCTGGACAAGTAATACGCCCTGTAGGAGCGGGCTTGCTCGCGATGGGATCGCTGCGGTCTGCCTGACAGATCGCGTCGCCTGCATCGCGAGCAAGCCCGCTCCCACAGCAGGTGGGTACCGGCTCAACTTTACTCAGTGATTCCTGAATGCCTTGTGGCACGCACTGCAGGTGTCTTCGACCTTCTGCACCGCAGGCATCAGGTTACTGGCCTTGTAGGGTTGCACCTGGCTGGCGATAACCAGCTCACCCGTAGCAGCCTCCAACTGCCGCGCCAACTCCTGAAAACGTGCCTGCTTTTGCCAGACGTCATCAGTAGCGCTGGTTTGATCGCTCTCCTTTACTTGAGGGAAATGCTTCCACGGCTCGTAAGCCAACGCATCCAACTTGATAGCGCCTTCGGTAAAGCGCGGACCATCGAACGGAATTCGACCCCGCAACATGCCGCCCAGATCTTCACTGGTCTTTAGCATTTGCTTGAAAATCGCTTTACGCTGGCCCAGCGGCGAATCGGGATCAACCCCGCCACACGCCGTCAGCGTCAGGCAGGCCAGCACTACAACAGTCAATCGTTTAAGAATCATGGTGGCTTCAGGTCACGGAAATCGGCCGCCAGTATCCTCGTGTCACCCGTAAAGACCAATACCCTTATTAAATATACGGGTTGCCTTGAAGGCCATCAGTCCTCGGCAGCCGTTAAGGAACAGCGTCAATGAACATATTTTTCAAACCACTGGCCTGGGCGCTGCCCGTTGTCTTGCTCCTGGCCGGGTGCAACGGCACCGACAAGGACGCGGACAAAAATGCCGCAAAACCTGAACCTCACACGACCTACAGCAAAGCCGACTGGAGTGCGCTGCCTGAAGTGACAGGCAATGACCTGCAAAGCGGCTTCGCTTCATGGCGCAGCGCCTGCACCCGTCTCAAGGCCGACGCCAACTGGGGGACGGTATGCAGCGACGCTGCGGCCCTGCCTGCCAGCCCCAGCGTGGCTGAAATCAGCAATTTCCTGCAAACCCACCTCGACGTTTACAGCTTGCGTTCGGCCGAAGGCAGCAGCGACGGCCTGATCACCGGTTACTACGAACCCGTTTACCCGGGCAGCCTCAAGCCCACCCAGGCGGCCAATGTGCCGATCTACGGCGTACCGTCTGATCTGATCGTGGTCAACCTGGACAGCATTTACCCCGAGCTCAAAGGCAAACGCCTGCGCGGTCGCCTCGAAGGCCGTGTACTGAAGCCTTATGACACAGCCGAAACCATCAACAGCAACGGCCTGAATGCTCCGGTACTGGCGTGGCTGACCGATCCGATGGATCTGCAATTCCTGCAGATCCAGGGCTCTGGCCGGGTCCAGCTGGACAATGGCCGTCAGCTGCGCATTGGCTATGCCGACCAGAACGGCCACCCGTACAAACCGATTGGCCGCTGGCTGGTCGAGCAAGGCGAGCTGAAAAAAGAAGACGTGACCATGGGCACCATTCACGCCTGGGCCATGGCCAACCCGCAGCGTGTCCACGAGATGCTTGCCAGCAACCCGAGCTATGTATTTTTCACCCAGAACGCCGACAGCAACGAAGGCCCGCGCGGCTCGCTGAACGTGCCGCTGACGGCGGGTTACAGCGTGGCCGTGGACCGCAAGGTAATCCCGCTGGGCAGCCTGTTGTGGTTATCGACCACCCAGGCCGACGGCCAGCCCATCGTGCGCCCGGTTGCCGCCCAGGACACCGGCGGCGCCATTGCCGGCGAAGTGCGGGCCGACTTCTTTGTCGGTACGGGCCCCGAGGCAGGGCAAATTGCAGGCGACATGAAACAGAAGGGTAATATCTGGCTGCTGTGGCCTAAAGGGGCGGCGTTGCCGTTGTAACTGCCCTTGTGGGAGCGAGCCTGCTCGCGATGGCATCACTGCGGCGCATCAGGTAAACCGCATCGCCGACATCGCGAGCAAGCCCGCTCCCACAGGCAGTGTGGTGATTGCGTTACATCGACACAAAAAAGAAGCTGACCACCAGCCCCATGCCGATAAACCACACGATGGAACGCAGCATCGCCCAGTCAGCCAGGTAGCAGATGATGTAGAGCATGCGACTGGTAATAAACAGCACCGCCAGCACGTCAATGGTCACCGGCTGGGCGTTGCCGACGATATCGGCAATGATCACCGCCGCGGCAAAAGCCGGGGTCACTTCAAAGCTGTTGAGCTGGGCACTGTGGGCACGCTTGGCAAACCCTTGCAGGCCGTCAAGAAACGTACGCGGATCATGGTTTTGCCTGGGCCCGAACTTGCCGTCACTGAACTTGGCAAAGGCGGTACACACATAGGTCAAACAGAAGGCAATCAGCACACACCAGAAAGCAACCGTCATTGGAATTTCCTTTTTAGAGTTTCATCACGAGCATGCCGATCAGCACCAGCCCACAGGCTAAGAGCCTCGGTCCGCCGAAAGGTTCTTTGAGGTAACGCATACCGAACAGCACCACCAGAATCACACTGACTTCACGCAGCGCCGCCGCCTCGGCAATCGAGCCCAGTTGCATGGCCCACAGCACCAGCGCATAGCTGGCCAGCACGCAAACCCCCACCGCCACGCCCAATCGCCATTGTGTACGCCAGAACAGCGCAAACGCGGCACGCTTGCGGGTAACCGCCAGCAACGGAAACGGCCAGGCGCTGAGCAGCGTGACCCACACCAGGTAATCCAGCGGGTGCGACCAGCGGCGGATAGCCTGGCCATCCAGGAAGGTATAGCAACCAATGCACAGGCCGATCAGCGCCACGACCGGCAGCATCGACCAGGGCAGGCGATCACCGCCACCGCCCTGCCACAACAGGCAGGCCATGCCGCACGGGATCAGCAAAATACCGATAATCTGCTGCCCGGTCAGCACTTCTCCGGCAAAGGTCAGGGTCAGCGCCAGCACCACCAATGGCGACAGCCCGCGCATCAGCGGGTACACCAGACCCAGATCCCCCACCCGATACGCGCGGATCAGCAGCACCCGGTACACCAGCTCGAAAAATACCGACGCCAGGATCCACGGCCAGATATCCGCCGGTGGCCATTGCGCAAACCCCACCAGCACCGCCACCACCACCAGCGCCACCGTGTCCATGCAGGCGATCACCAGCAAGCGCTCACCGCTGAACTTGATCAGGGTGTTCCAGATCGCGTGCAATACCGCCGCGACCAACACCAACACCGTTGCCAGCACCGCAGACTCCTTATTGTTATCAACCTGCGACTGCCGCAAGCGCCACCATGCAACCTCAGTGCAGCATTGTGGTCAATGACCTCGCACTTCGCGTCCGTTTGCCACACCCCCGGGATGTGCCCCTGACGCCCGTTTTTGCATCCAAACATGACCCGAACCCATCGGATTTCCATTCACTCTCGCCACCACAGGATCCCGGATGCTTGAGCTTGTTGCTGCGTTTATCTGCCTGACCTCACTACTGACTTATGTGAACTTCCGCTTTATCGGCCTGCCGCCGACGATTGGCGTGATGGTCACCGCCCTGATGTTTTCCCTGCTGTTGCAAGGCTTGAGCTTTCTCGGTTACCCCGGGCTGGAAGAGCGCGTGCAAGAGCTGATCGGCCAGATCGACTTCGGCGACCTGCTGATGAACTGGATGCTGTCGTTCCTGCTGTTTGCCGGCGCCCTGCATGTGAATTTCAACGACGTGCGCAGCTATCGCTGGCCCATTGGTTTGCTGGCCACGGTCGGCGTATTGATCGCCACTACGGTGATCGGCAGCCTCGCGTACTGGATTTTCGGCCTCTTCGGCTGGCATATCAGCTTCCTGTACTGCCTGCTGTTTGGTGCACTGATCTCCCCCACCGATCCGATTGCCGTGCTCGGCGTGCTGCGTACGGCCAATGCCTCCAAGCCACTGAAAACCACCATCGTCGGTGAGTCGCTGTTCAATGACGGCACCGCCGTTGTGGTGTTCACCGTGCTGTTGGGCATCGTGCAACTGGGCGAAACACCTAGCCTGAGCGCCACGGCCATGCTGTTCGCCCACGAAGCCATTGGCGGCGTGGTGTTCGGCGGCCTGATCGGTTACCTGGTGTACCGCATGATCAAGAGCATCGAGCAATACCAGATCGAAGTGATGCTGACCCTGGCCCTGGTGATTGGCGGCTCGGCCATGGCCAGTGAGCTGCATGTATCGGCGCCGATTGCGATGGTGGTCGCCGGTTTGATCATCGGCAACCTGGGCCGCAACAAGGCCATGAACGAGATGACCCGTCGCTACATGGACGGTTTTTGGGAGCTGCTGGATGACATGCTCAATGCGCTGCTGTTTGCGCTGATCGGCATGGAACTCTTGCTGCTGCCGTTCTCGTGGCTGCATCTGCTGGCTGCCAGTGGTTTGGCCGTGGCCATTTTGCTGTCGCGCCTGCTGACTGTGGCCCCGGCCATTGTCTTGCTGCGCCGCTGGCGCACCGTGCCGCGCGGCACTATCCGTATCCTCACCTGGGGCGGCTTGCGCGGTGGTGTTTCGGTGGCGCTGGCCCTGGCCTTGCCGCTGGGCCCGGAGCGCGACCTGATCCTGAGTATCACTTATATCGTGGTGCTGTCCTCGATCCTGTTCCAGGGCCTGACCATCGGCAAACTGGTCAAGCATGTGACCAAGGATGCGCCGGTGGAGGCTGAGCAGGCGCACTGACACTCACATTTCCTGTGGGAGCGGGCTTGCCCGCGATGGCATCTACTCGGTCTGTCAAAGAGACCGAGCCGCCTGTATCGCGAGCAAGCCCGCTCCCACAAAGATTGCTGCCGCTTGCATCCTCCCGGCGATTTCCTCCGCCTTGGCTACACTCACTTTCCGTGATGCCCTCGGGCATGAATCGCTAAGGAGAAAGGGATGAGTACTTCTGCAGCCTACGCACCGCCCAGGCGCCAACTGGGTGCCCATATCATGATCATCGCGGCTCTGGCTGCCCTGGCCATTACGGCAGGGCGGTTCTTTATGCCATTGTCCGGTGTGACGGGTTCCGGCGGGGCAATGACCACTATGTTTGCCGAACTGGTGCTGTTTGTCCTGGGCGTACTGCTGCTCAAGACCGGGGCAGGAGGCTTGCGCAACTTCGTCCTGTTTCTGGGCTGGGCCGGTGCGATAGGCACCATTTTTGCCGCCAGCCTGCTGCATGGTTGGTGGACAGTGATTGCCCTGCTGGTCTACGCCGTGGGTGTTGTCATTGTAACCTTTGGCCCCAAGCCAGCAAGGAGCGCGATATGAACGGGATCAAGAAGCACATTTTGACAGCACCGGCGCTGTGCCTGCTCGCCGGGGTATCCAACGCTTACGCCCAGGACACCTACACCGTACCGCCACCGTTGCTGGCACCGTCGAGCATCTCTGCCGAAAACGCCAGAATCCCGATCCCCAGCGGCAAGGAATGGGACAGCTTCCACGGCCAGCTCAGCTCGCAGAAGTACTCGCCCTCACCCAGATCAACAAGGACAACGTCGGTAAACTGACCAAAGTCTGGCAGTACTTCACCGGCGACATGTCCACCGGCACCGGCAAAATTCCGCCGTCGGTGTGGTCCGCAACGCCCATTTTCGCCAATGACACACTCTACGTCGGCACGCCGTTCTACCGGATCATTGCCCTTGAGCCCGAGACCGGCAAAGAGAAGTGGACCTACGACACCAAATCGCCCCTGGTGGCCGAAACCCAGCCCGCGCTTAAATCACGCGGTGTGGCCTACTGGCAGGAAAAAAACCCGCAAGCGGGCGTGGCCTGCCAGAAGGTCGTGTACCTGGGCAATATGACCGCACAGCTGTACGCGGTGGATGCCGATACCGGCAAACCCTGCGAAGGCTTCGGCAAAAATGGTGTGGTGGACGTCAACCAGTGGAACAAGGTCAACGCCAAGTGGCCACTTTCCCAGCTGCAACCCCCCACCGTTATTGGCGACAAGCTGATCGTGGGCTGGGCCGGCAAAGACTGGGAATACGAAGTTGAATCACCGGGCTCGCTGTTTGCCCTCAATGCCCGCACCGGTGAGCTGGAATGGGAATTCAAGCCGATCCCGGATGAAGAAGCTGGCAAAACCGGTACCGCCAACATCTGGACCGCGATGTCTTATGACCCGGCTCTGGGCTTGCTGTACATCCCCGTGTCCTCACCGTCACCCAACTACTGGGGCGGCAACCGGACCAAACCGATTCCTCTGGGAACCTCCACCACTGCGCTGGATATCAATACCGGCAAGGTCGTCTGGTCTCGTCAGTGGGTTCACCATGACTTGTGGGACTACGACATCAACTCGGCGCCAACGCTGATGGATATCACCGTCGATGGCAAGCCTGTAGCGGCATTGGTACAAGCGACCAAAATGGGCTTCCTGTTTACCGTCGACCGCCGTACCGGTGAAGACGTGTGGCCGATCGAAGAGCGCCCGGTGCCCAAAGGCGACGCCGACGGCGAAGTCTACTCACCGACCCAACCGTTCCCGACCAAACCTGCGCCGCTGCTGGATCAGTCGAAAAAACCAGCCATCTGGAAAATCGCCGATATCGTCGGTTTCGGCCAGTGCAGCAAAATGTGGGACGGCCTGGAATACAACGACATGTACTCACCGCCTTCGACCAAAGGCAACGGCGTCCTGGCTTACCCGGACAGTGCCGGTGGCGTGCAATGGGGCGGTGTCGCGTTTGACCCGGTGAGTCAGGTGGCGATCGTCAACACCTCGCACATCGTGCAGATGATCAAGCTGTGGGATCGCGCTTCCTACGACAAGCAGCCTAAAGACTCCGGCAACGAAAACGGCTTCTACCCACAGATCGGCGCGCCTTACGGCATGAGTTTGCTGAACGCGCAAAACTGGGCAGGCATGCCGTGCTGGGCACCACCTTTCGGTGAAATCGTGGCAATCAACATGAACACCGGTGACGTGAAATGGCGTCGGCCGATGGGTGCCGTGCAGCAGTGGGGCTGGTACATGCCTGAAAGCATGGGCTCACCGACCATTGGTGGCCCGGCAGTAACGGCCGGTGGCGTGGTGTTTATCGGTGCCTCGATGGATGCCAAGGTGCGCGCCTACTCCCTGGATGACGGCAAGGAATTGTGGTCGGATATCGTCATGGCCCCTGCCGTGGCCAACCCCGCGATCTATGAATACAAGGGCCGTCAGTATGTGGCGTTTGTAGCGGGGGGCAACTCGATCTTGAAAGATCAGGTAGGTGATCAGGTGGTGGTGTACGCCTTGCCGAAGTAACCCCCCACCCTGTGGGAGCGGGCTTGCTCGCGATGGTAGCGCCGTGGTCACTCAGACAAATCGCGCGGCCATTATCGCGAGCAATCCCGCTCCCACACTGTTAAATCGCGTTATCAACCCGCCAACCGCTGCAACTGTTCGCTGGCACGCTCTGCGAACAGTTGCAGCAACCCTTCCAGCGTATGTACCGGGGCCTCATCGGCCCGGGTCAGCGCATACAGCGTAATCGGTAGTGCGGGGCTCAGAGGCCGGATCACGGTACTCGCCCGTGACGCCCCCAGCGCCGTAAATGGATCGATCACCGCCAACCCGGCCCCCGCCTCCACCATCGCCCGCGCCAGTGAATAGGTTTGTACCGCAATGCTGATACGTGGCGGCGGCTCAACCGATTGCAGGTAGCTGTCCAGCCGTGCAAACAACGGATCGGCACTGCTCAGGCCGATCAAAGGCGCATCCGCCAGATCATCCAGCGCCAGTGGCACACCTTCACTTGCATCAGGCCAGAACCCCCGCGGAGCCAGTGCCACCAATACGCCGTGGGCCAACGCCTGGGCCTTGAGGCCCGGGTGATCGGGCAGTTTGAAGGTCAGGGCTACGTCCAGTTCGCGCATCAACAGGTTCTGGATCAATTCACGTGTATGAGCACTGACCAGCTCACAGTTGATGTCCGGATATCGGTGCTTCCACTCGCTGATCACGGGCGGCAGTAGTGCCAATGCCAAGGCTGGCGTACTGCCAATGCGCAAACGATGCCCCGGCGTACGCCGCAGGCTTTGCGCCAGACGCTGCACCCCTTGCAGGCTCTCGGTCACCTTGTCGACTTCGCGCTCCAGCAATAGCGCTTCCGGGGTGGGCTGCAATTTGCCGCGTACCCGCAGAAACAACGGGAACCCCAGCCGCTGCTCAGCGTGTTGCAGCACCTTGCTCACCGCAGGCTGCGACACATGCAGCAACTGCGCCGCCGCACTGACAGAACCGGTTTGGCGAATCGCCTGAAACACTTCGATATGACGTAAGCGCATGGCAGTAGTCCATAACCTTTGTTTATGGGATGACCATCTTTATTCATTGTTCGCCGCCTGTCACCTGCCCCTAATCTGAAGCCCGAACAACAAGGGTGAGGACTGACATGGCACAGCGAGTTTGCATCATCGGCGGGGGCGTAATCGGGCTGGCTACAGCGTATGCCCTGGTGCGCGACGGCTTTGAAGTGACGGTGATCGAGGCCCGCCCGACCTTGGGCAGCCAGACCAGCTTTGCCAATGGTGGCCAGCTCTCCTACCGCTATGTAGCACCGCTGGCCGATGCCGGCGTGCCGTGGCAAGCGATGGGCTGGATGTTGCGCGGCGACTCGCCCCTCAAGCTGCGCCCGCGCATGGACCCGGCCCAATGG
>NZ_WIVQ01000060.1:0-28466 GCF_009600545.1 Pseudomonas sp. FSL R10-1339
ATCACATTCAGGCCGAAGCGGTCGAGCAACTGCGGGCGCAACTCGCCTTCTTCCGGATTCATGGTACCAATCAGCACGAAACGCGCAGCATGCCGATGGGAGATACCATCACGCTCGACCACATTGGTGCCGCTCGCTGCCACGTCCAGCAGCACGTCCACCAGATGGTCGGCAAGCAGGTTGACTTCATCGACGTAGAGCACGCCGCCGTCGGCCTTGGCCAGCACCCCCGGGGAGAACTGCGCCTTGCCCTGGCCCAGTGCGGCATCCAGGTCGAGGGTACCAACCAGACGCTCTTCGGTTGCGCCCAACGGCAAGGTGACAAACTGGCCGCTGGCAAGCAGGTCGGCCAGACCGCGTGCCAGCGTCGACTTGGCCATGCCGCGCGGGCCTTCAATCAGTACGCCGCCAATTTTCGGGTCAATGGCGGTCAGGCACAGCGCCAGTTTCAATGAGTCCGCGCCGACCACCGCCGATAACGGGAAATGTGGGGTGTCAGTCATGTTTTCGGGCTCCAGATTTTAGAATATTGATCGGCCTCAAAAGCTCCTCACCCCAGCCCTCTCCCAAAGGGAGAGGGGGCCGATTTTTGGTGAGGTATAAATCCTGAACATCCCCCGATCAGTCCCCTCTCCCTCCGGGAGAGGGTTAGGGTGAGGGTTGCCTGGTTACTCTTCCTCTATATCCAGCAACAGATTCTCCAGCGCCGCTTGATACTCCCCCGGTTCACTCCACAGCCCGCGCTGCTGCGCTTCGAGCATGCGTTCGGTCATGTCGCGCAGGGCATGCGGGTTGTGCTCACGCACAAACTCACGGGTATCCGGGTCCAGCAAATAGGCATCCGCCAGCAATGCATATTGATGATCATCGATCAGGTGCGTGGTTGCATCAAAGGCAAACAGGTTGTCCAGGGTAGCGGCCATTTCAAATGCGCCTTTGTAACCATGGCGTTTGACCCCTTCTATCCATTTCGGGTTGGCCGCACGGGATCGGATAACCCGGTTCAACTCTTCCTTGAGCGTACGGATCTTCGGCAGATCCGGCTGGCTGTGGTCGCCGTGGTAGCTGGCTGCGGCCTCCCCACGCAAGCTCTCTACCGCCGCCAGCATGCCGCCCTGAAACTGGTAGTAGTCATTGGAATCGAGCAGGTCATGTTCACGGTTGTCCTGATTTTGTACCACCGCCTGCATCTGCCCCAATCGCTGGGCAAACTGACCGCGGGCCGCCGTGCCTTCATCGGCGCCGCCATAGGCATAACCGCCCCAGTTCAGATACACCTCGGCCAGGTCGTCGCGGCTTTGCCACAAACGCCCATCGATTGCGTTCTGTACCCCGGCACCGTAAGCCCCGGGTTTGGCACCAAACACCCGCCAGCCCGCCTGACGGGCCGCCAGTTCCGGGGCCAGCCCTTCGCGCTCCAGCTGTTCACGCTCGCTGCGCACTTTTGCCGCGAGCGGATTCAGGTCATCAGGTTCGTCCAGCGCCGCCACCGCCTGAACAGCGGCATCGAACAGGCGAATAAGATTGGCAAAGGCATCACGGAAGAACCCGGATACACGCAAGGTCACGTCCACCCGCGGCCGGTCCAGCAGGCTCACCGGGAGGATTTCAAAGTCATCCACCCGCTGGCTACCCGTGGCCCACACCGGGCGCACGCCCATCAGCGCCATGGCCTGGGCGATATCATCACCGCCGGTGCGCATGGTCGCAGTGCCCCATACCGACAGGCCGAGCTGACGCAGGTGATCGCCGTGGTCCTGCAAATGACGCTCAAGAATCAGGTTGGCCGACTGAAAACCGATACGCCAGGCCGTGGTGGTGGGCAAGTTGCGTACATCCACGGAAAAGAAATTACGCCCGGTAGGCAGTACGTCCAGGCGCCCGCGGCTCGGTGCACCACTGGGGCCGGCAGGGACAAAACGCCCCGCCAGAGCATCGAGCAGACCCTGCATCTCGGCCGGGCCGCAGGCATCCAGACGCGGTGCAACAACCCCAAGCAGCGCCTCAAAAATCCCCCGCACTTCGCTCCATTGCTCTGTGTCGGGCAATTGCAACGTGCCCGCCAACGCCTGCTCGATCAGCTGCGCAGCATACAGTTCCAGACGTTCGCGGGTATCGCCTGCGGTGCGCCACAGCGCCTCGCTGACTGCTTGCAAAGGCGCGGGGCGACGTGCCGTCCAGGGCTCGGCCAGCGCACAGTCCAGCGGATCAAAACTCAGCCCGAAGGCTTTGGCCAACGCCCGCAGCACGCTTGATTGCGCCCCGCGGCCATCACCGCGGGGGATGCGCAGCAATGCCAGCAAGGTGTCGATGCGCAGACGCCCGGCAGGCGACTCACCAAAAATATGCAGGCCGTCGCGGATTTGCGATTCCTTGAGGTCGCACAGGTAGGTATCCAGCCGTGGCAGCCAGATTGCGGCATCGCTGTCGCTGTCGAGGTGTGCGTCCAGTTGCAGCTCGCGGTCGATATGGGTATCGCGCACCAGCTTGAGAATATCCCGTTGCAACTCCCGCGCCCGGCGCGGATCAAGCAGTTGCGCTTCGTAATACTCGTCGGCCAGCAGCTCCAGGTCAAGCAGAGGGCCATAGGTTTCGGCCCGGGTCAGCGGCGGCATCAAGTGGTCAATAATGACCGCCTGGGTCCGGCGCTTGGCCTGTGCGCCCTCACCCGGATCATTGACGATAAACGGATAGACGTTGGGCATGGGGCCCAAAATAGCATCCGGCCAGCAGTGTTCAGACAGCCCGACGCCCTTGCCCGGCAACCATTCCAGATTGCCATGCTTGCCCACATGCACCACCGCATGGGCGCCGTAGGTGTTGCGCAGCCAGAAATAAAACGCCAGATAAGCATGGGGCGGTACCAGGTCCGGGTCATGGTAGACCGCACTGGCATCGACCTGATATCCCCGCGCCGGTTGAATGCCGACAAAGGTCAGGCCAAAACGCAGCCCGGCAATCATCAGGCGACCGCTGCGAAACATCGGGTCGTGCTGTGGCTCGCCCCAACGCTCAATCACCGCCTGGCGATTGGCTTCTGGAAGACGATTAAACATCGCCTGGTATTCATCCAGCCCAAGGCTTTGATGGCACGGGCGTAGGTCGAGGCTGTCGAGGTCGTTGCTAACACCGCCCAACAGAGCTTGAATCAACGCGGTGCCGGTATCCGGGAGCTCAGCAGCCACCGGGTAGCCTTCGCCCTGCAAGGCGCGCAAAATATTCAGCGCCGCAGCCGGGGTATCCAGCCCTACGCCATTGCCGATACGGCCATCGCGGGTCGGGTAGTTGGCCAGGATCAGGGCGATACGCTTTTGCGGGTTCGGCACACGTGCCAGCTCCACCCAGCGCCGTGCCAGTTCTGCGACAAAATCCATCCGTTCGGGATGCGCTCTGTAACACACCACATCCGACTGACTGCGCTCACTGCGCCACGCCAGGTCCTTGAAGCTGATCGGCCGGCTGATGATCCGCCCGTCCAGTTCCGGCAAGGCAATGTGCATGGCCAGGTCCCGCGGGCCCAGACCCTGCTCGCTGGCTTGCCAGCCGGGCTGGTTGTCCTGGGCACAAATGGCCTGGATCACCGGGATATTGCGGCGAAACGGGCGCAAATGCGGAGCTTCCGGGCTGGACTGGGCAAACCCGGTGGTATTGAGAATGACCCCTGCGCCGACTTCATCGAGCAAGTCCTGTACCACCGCCAGGCAGCCCGGCTCCTTCAGGCTGGCGACCGCAATCGGCAGCGGATTTAGCCCTGCCGCCTGCAGTCGCTGGCAGAACACATCGACAAATGCCGTATTGGCCGCCTGCAAATGCGAGCGATAGAACAAGAGCGCCGCCACCGGTTGGCCCGGCTGCCAGTCGGCTTGCCAGTCCTGCAGTGCAGGGCTGGAATGGGCCGGATGATAAATGGCAGTACGGGGCAAGGTGTGCGGTTCGTCCCAGGCATAGTCGCGGCCCAGCCATTGGCTGGCCAGGCAACGATAAAGCTGCAGGGCGTTATGCCGCCCGCCCTGGCGCAAAAAGTGCCAGAGCCGTTCGGCCTGCTCGACGGGCACTGTGCTCAGGGCGCTGAGTTCCGGGTCGGGGCGGTCATCGCCCGGCACCAGAATCAGGGTCACACCGCGTTCAGCCAGTTGCACCAGCCGTTCAATGCCGTAGCGCCAGTAGCCGATGCCACCGTGCAGCGACAACAAAATCACCTTGGCGTGTTGCAGAACCGCATCGACATACAGGTCGACCGAGCCGTGGTTTTGCACCTGCATCGGGTTGGCCAGACGCAGGCTTGGATAATCGTCAGGCAACTGCTGCGCCGCTTCGGCCAGCAGGGCCAGGCTTGAGTCACCGCTGCACAGGATCACCAGTTCGGCGGGGGTCTGGCCGAGGTCGGCAATATTGTCGTCCGCTACAAAGCCGCCGGGCTGGGTCCTGAGCAAATGCATGGTTTAGGCGCTCAATGCTGTACGCAGGGTGGACTCGAGCAGGGTCGCGTCCAGGTCCTGGCCGATCAGCACCAGTTTGGTGGTGCGCGCTTCGTCGCTGCCCCAGGCGCGATCAAAGTGCTTGTCAAAGCGCGTGCCCACGCCCTGGATCAGCAAGCGCATCGGTTTGCCCGGAATCGCGGCAAAGCCCTTGACCCGCAGAATGCCGTGCTTGACCACCAGTTGGCTCAGAGCATCCATCAGCGCGCGCTCCTCTGCCTGAGGCAGCTCGATAGAGATCGAGTCGAAGGCATCGTGATCGTGGTCGTCGTGGTCATCATCGCCATCGTGATGATGGTCGTGATGGCTGTGGCGGCCATCGATATGGTCTTCCGAACCCGTCTCCAGGCCCAGCAGCACGTCCAGCGGCAAGCGACCGCTGCTGGCTTCGATGATCTTGACCGCCGGTGGCAGTTCTTCAGCCACTTCGGCACGTACACGGGCAAGGTCTTCAGGGCTGATCAAGTCAACCTTGTTGAGAATCACCAGATCGGCACTGGCCAGTTGGTCAGCAAACAACTCGTGCAGCGGCGACTCGTGGTCCAGGTTAGGGTCGAGCTTGCGCTGGGCATCTACCTGATCCGGGAAGGCCGCGAAAGTGCCAGCCGCCACCGCCGGGCTGTCGACCACGGTAATCACCGCGTCAACTGTGCAGGCGCTGCGGATTTCCGGCCACTGGAAGGCTTGAACCAACGGCTTTGGCAGGGCCAGGCCCGAGGTTTCGATAAGGATATGGTCGATATCGCCACGGCGCGCCACCAGCTCACGCATCACCGGGAAGAATTCTTCCTGCACCGTGCAGCACAGGCAGCCATTGGCCAGTTCATAGACGCGTCCCTTGGCCTCTTCTTCGGTGCAGCCAATAGCGCATTGCTTGAGGATTTCGCCATCGATACCCAGTTCGCCGAATTCGTTGACGATCACTGCAATGCGACGGCCGTTGGCGTTGTCCAGCATATGACGCAGCAAGGTAGTCTTGCCCGAACCGAGAAAGCCGGTAACGATAGTGACGGGGGTTTTGGCCAGTGTTTTCATCGGATGCCCTTTGGCAAAACGGCGGGCATACGGGACGACGGCCGCAAGCAGTGCGCGGTCAGTCTTCGCCACCGGATCACCCCGCCCGGTTGAAGTAAGAATCTGTTACGAGGCAGGTCTCCTGGCTTACGGCTGATACCTACCTTGCGCCTTCCCGCCTGTGAAGCAGTGGCATTGCAAGATCAACGACCGTTTACAGTTGCGGGGGCAGCCGCGGCATACCGCGTTCCCTTCTTAGCTTCGCGCTGCGAAGAACCTCGAACGCGCAAGGCTACGCAGTGCTTTGTAACAGGTCAACACAGATACGTTTAGATACCCTGACCTATTGTGGGAGCGAGCCTGCTCGCGAACGACCTTCGCGAGCAGGCTCGCTCCCACAGGTGCAGTATTCCTGTAGCCGCTCACAAGGTAAGAGGCAGCGACCACAGGTGTTGTAGGCAACTTGTGTTCTAATTGCCGCCTTTTATCAGCCACAGCGCTTCAAGGATCTGCCCATGCCGTCCACTCGCCCAACCCGCGTCCTGATTATTGGCTACGTGTGGCCCGAGCCCCGCTCTTCGGCGGCGGGCGGACACATGATGCAGATCATCGAAAGTTTCTTGCAGCAAGGCTGGCACATCACCTTCAGCAGCCCGGCAGGCATTGGCGAACACAAGGCTGATCTGGCGACATTGGGCATTGATGAAGTCAGTATCGCGCTCAATAACAGCAGCTTCGATACCTTCATCACCGAGCTGGCCCCGGATATCGTGCTGTTCGACCGCTTCATGATGGAAGAGCAGTTCGGCTGGCGCGTGGAGAAGCATTGCCCGCAGGCCCTGCGCGTACTGGAAACCTCCGACCTGCAAAGCCTGCGCGACGCCCGCCAGCAACAGCTCAAGGCGCGCCTCAAACTTGACGCCGACACTGATGATTTCAGCAGCCTGTTCGCCCCGGCACAACGGGAGACCTTCGAGCAGATGGCCGTTACCGATCTGGCGCAACGGGAGATCGCGGCGATTTATCGATGCGACTTGAACCTGATGATTTCCGAATACGAAATCGATCTGCTCGTAGAGCACTTCAAGGTGCCCCGAGCCCTGCTGCACTGGTGCCCGTTGATGGTCGACAGCGTACCTGCGCAGTTCGTACCCTTTGACCAGCGCCAGCATTTCCTGAGCATCGGCAATTTCCGTCATGCCCCCAACTGGGATGCCGTGCTCTGGATGAAAACCGCGATCTGGCCATTGATCCGTCAGCAACTGCCCACGGCGCAATTGCATGTCTATGGTGCTTACACCCCGCCCAAGGCCACTGCGCTGCACAACCCGGCACAGGGTTTTCACGTGCTCAACTGGGCCGAAGATGCGCTTGAGGTGATGAGCAATGCGCGGATCTGCATGGCCCCCCTGCGTTTTGGTGCAGGAATCAAGGGCAAAATCGCCGATGCCATGCTCTGCGGCACGCCCAACGTCACAACTCCCGTAGGCGCCGAAGGCATGCATGGCGACCTGCCGTGGGCAGGTGCCATCGAACAGAGTGCCAGTGCGATTGCTGCCGCTGCGGTGCAGCTGTATCAGAGCCCTGACGCCTGGCATCAGGCCCAGCAGCACGGAACGGCACTACTGGCGCAGCGCTATTTGCAAAGTACCCACGGCCCGGCTCTGGTCGAGTGCATCGAAGCCTGCCGCGCCGGCCTGCAACAGCATCGGCGCAACAACTTCACCGGTGCCATGCTGCGCCATCACCAGCATAAAAGTACCCAGTACATGTCGCAGTGGATCGAGGCAAAGAATCGAACGGTTTGACTAGGGCTGTGCCAGTCGCGTCGCCTTGAACATCTCGGCAATCATGATGATGCGGTCTTTTTCGCCCGGTATCTGGACGCTTGCCGACATTGGCGCAAATTGCATGGCGTCGGCACTTTGCGCCTTGTCTGGATTGAAATTGACCGTAATTCGGGTTCCATCATCAAACACCGTGCGCTGCAGGCTCCGGTCTGCACTGAGCACCTGAAAATCAACCAGTGCCTGGGTAAAAAGCCGTTGATGCAAGGGCGAAAAAACCTCGTTGTAGGCCGCGATAAAGGGCAAGTCGCGCTCCAGCACGGCGGCATTGAGGTGGTACATGGGCGGCGTCATGTACAACAGCTGCAGCAGTGCCGTGTTCTGCTGCTCATTGGAAAATTTCAACGATGGGTAGGCCCAGTGATGCGTGCTGACCAGACTGTCGTGAAGCACCATTTGGTAAAGCGGCAAGCGGTACTTCCAGGAGCGGACATAAGTTGCCAGTTGCCGTTTGATCGGAACAGTCTTGAAAAACAGTGTTGGCGTCTCCGGGGGCCAGTACTGCCCTACAAAGAAAGGTGACTGTTGATTACCGGACATGTCAGGGTCGGTCCAGTCGAATGGTTGTGTGGCAATGCCGTGGCTGTAGGCAATATTGGCTGCAAACGGAGAAACCGCCCCCTCGCTGCCCGTGACCAGCCCCAACGACTCGCCCGGGTAATCCAGGCGCCGGGCAATCACCCGGGCATTTTCACTTTCACTGGTTTCCCGGCCGGGGGTGTAGTCCGCCTGTGCAGTGACCGCAGCATCGACATCGAGAAAATAGCTGTTGAGCCCGGCAGCACCTGCCACAGCCTTGATGCGCTGGCGCGCATAGTCCTGGGCCTCCCGGGGATTGGCAAAGACGCCAATGCCATTAAACCCCTTGCTCGAAGCACCGCTCGCATCATGCTGCCCTGCACTGGCCAGGTTCGCGCCCATTTGCGCAGCGGCCCAGGTTTCCGGTTCGGCGGGTGCATGAGCGTCTGCGTAGTTGTCGTACACCGCCACCAGAAACCCGGCTTGCTTGGCCAATGCCACAGCCTGCGGGTGCCAGAATGCATCAAGCCAGTCCTTGGCACCCAGCCAGGCACGGGTGAGCCCGGCTTGTTTGAGCGCGTTGACCGTATCCACAGACAGCCCTCCTCCCCAGCGCTCGGCCGGTAACAGGTAAGGCCCGAAAGCCTCGACCAGCTGAGTTCTGGCTGCCTGCCCCCACAGCACCTCGCCAGCCGGATCATGCCCCCCGTCCAGAGGTTCCTTGGCGGGTACCGCTACAACCTGCCGCATTCCCTGGTTGATGGCACGAACCAGTTGCAGTTGATTGAACGGTGAAACCATTCGTAGCCGTGAGCGCGTACTCGACAAACTCATGTCAAATACGCTGCGGGTTTGCGGATCAAAGCTTGCCCATAAACTGGCAGCCAGATGCCCGGGGGTACGGCGCGCCCGGTCAAAAGCCGTGATAAAGCTTGCCCAGTTGAGGACGTCTGTGGTTTTCAGCGGCCCTGCGTCCCAAACGTAGATATGGGGTGCACCGCCGAGCAGGGCAGTTTGCGGCACCGCACGAATTTTATCTGTCAGTGAAACGAACTGGCCGTTGCTCTTGAGCCATTTGCGATATAGCCCTGCGCCATATAACGGTTGTGCAGGGCCGGGGGCGATGCT
The DNA here is from genome assembly GCF_009600545.1 of Pseudomonas sp. FSL R10-1339. Lineage (NCBI taxonomy): Bacteria > Pseudomonadati > Pseudomonadota > Gammaproteobacteria > Pseudomonadales > Pseudomonadaceae > Pseudomonas > Pseudomonas sp. FSL R10-1339. The sequence continues at coordinate 8,987 of NZ_WIVQ01000060.1, forward strand.
GATCACAAAGGGCGCATCAGGTGCAAGCCGGTTGAAGTCATGCTGCAATTGCGGCACCGCAGTGTTTTTGACTCGCTTGATACTAAACAGGGTGTCGAAGGGCGTTTCTACTATCCAGGTGACCGACAGGTCCTCGTGCAATTGAGTCCAGAACGGCATGCTCAACTCACCCAGCAACTGCCCGCCGGAGTAGCGCTTGACCAGCCAGTTAAGCCAGCCGGGGTCATTGGCCGGTATATAGCTACCCTCGCCAAAAGGAATGGCGTAGGCGCGAATGTCGGTTTGCAGGCGCGGCCAACGCAAGCTTGCAGGGCGGGACGCCTGTATCGAAACGCGCAACCTGTCGTCCTCAACCTTGATGTCGACCCGGTATTGATTCCCCTCCTGGCTAATCATCCAGCTGTCGGAAGCCAGTTCAGTGACCTCGCTGTCCTGCCTGAATGCACCGCCACTGAGCAACAAGGGCGCTTTGCCGGGCCGTAGCAAGAACACCTCAAGGGTTGCCCGGTTCACATCGAAGGTACCCTGAGCGACAGCAAAACTGGCTCTGCCAGTGGCATTGGCAGGGCCCGGCATCACAAGCCCCCATGCTGCAAAAAGCAGGACACACAACAACCCACGGTAACAACGCAAACAGGCAAGATGGGCTTTCATAGCTGACTCATGTAAACGACGCAATACAGGAGCCGAACTGTAGGCAGTTGTATCAACTTGACGCCATAATCTAATTCTACAAAACATGTACGAAAAAGACTTCGACGCAACTGCCTATTCACTCAGGCGGGTGCGCCTGCGCAGCAGATACGTGTCCATTATCCAGCCCTTGCTTGCTCGGGCAGTACTGCGGGCCTGCTTGATCTGCTCGCACACTTCGCTCAGTTTGCCCGCGATCAGAACCTCGTCCGCAGTGCCGATATAGGCGCCCCAATAGATATCGACATTTTCTTCGACAAAGGCTTCAAAGGCACAATGTGCGTCGAGCATGACCACGACATTATCCAGATCCTCGGCCACCAGCTTGCGTCCGGTGGTGATGCGGATCGGCTGGCCGATAGTGTTGAGCGCAATGCGATGGCGGGCGACAAGGGCCTGCACACTGCTGATACCGGGGATCACCTCATGCTCGAAGTCGCTGCAGCCCCCGGCCCGGACACGGTCGAGAATACGCAAGGTGCTGTCATACAGCCCCGGGTCGCCCCACAACAGAAAAGCCCCGCATTCGCCATCGGCCAGTTGGTCTTCGATCAAGTGGGTAAACACTTCGGCCCGCTGTTGGTGCCAATCCTCGACGCCATCGGTGTAGCACGCCGTTGAGCTGTCACGCTGCGGGTCGTTGACCTGCACCACACGGTAGCCCGGCTCACGGATATAGCGCTGGCAGATCTGCAGGCGCATGCGCACCAGGTCTTCGGTGGCCTGGCCCTTGTCGAGCACAAACAGCACATTGGCGCGATTCAGCGCGTTGATCCCCTGGACGGTGATGTGCTCCGGGTCTCCGGCGCCGATACCGATCAACAACAGTGTTTTCATCCTGTAATACCCTCAAATCTGACTGGACTTAACCGCAGGAACCGGCATGATCCACGCCATAACAAGACTGACGACGGCCCAGCCCATGACCCGCCCCGCCCGCGCCACAGACCCGTCCTACGAACTGATGGACGACCACAATGGCCTGTCGATCATCTATCGCCAGCATGGCTTCCCCTGTCCGCTGGTGCGCTGGCACTTCCATAAGGAATACGAGTTGCATCTGATCGTTGCCAGCAGCGGCAAGGTGTTTGTGGGCGACTATATCGGTAATTTCCACCCCGAAACATTATTCCTCACCGGGCCCAACCTGCCTCATAACTGGATCAGCCAGGTGGCTGGTGACGAGGTGGTACCCACCCGCGACATGCTGGTCAACTTCACCGATGAACTGCTTGAGGGCGCCGCCTCGGTACTCACCGAACTCAAGTCCCTCACGCCAATGCTTGAACGGGCGCGCCATGGGATCGAGTTCCGCTGTAAAGCCACGATCCGCAAGGCTATGGACCTGATGCAGGCAATTGCCGGCTCCAGCGGCATCACCCGGCTTGGCCATTTCCTGATCCTGCTGGAACTGCTGGCCGGCTGTGATGACTACCAGCTGCTGTCTGGGGTCACCGCCGGAAATCTGGCCGACGAGCAGACCATCGACCGCACCAACCGGGCTGTCGACTATATCTTCAGCCACTACACCCGCGAGCTGCCGCTAGAAGAAGTCGCCGACTACATGGGCATGAAGCCCACCTATTTTTCCCGCGTATTCAAGCAAGCCACAGGGCGCTGCTTCATCGAGTTCGTCAATCGGCTACGCATCAGCAAGTCCTGCGAGTTACTGGCCGATGGTCAAAAGCCCGTCACAGATGTGTGTTTCGAGTCAGGTTTCAACAATATTTCCAACTTCAACCGTCGCTTTCAGCAACTCAAAGGAATGACCCCGTCACACTATCGTCGCCTGGCGGTGCAGCGTTTGACCGAGCAAAACCAGCGTGCGCCGGGTGAACGCCTGCGCAGTGCAAAATAGTATCGATTGATGTGCTTCCAGTGATTTGTCACGCCGGTGATTGAGGGCTGTAATCGGCCCAGGCGCTTGCCCCGTGCGAGCCGCTATAAAAACAATAACCGTCCTTCAAAAGCCGCCAGGCCGCTGAAGTGGAGTGCTCAATGAATATCCCTGTCAAAGCGTTATGTGTCGCCACGTGCATGACCCTGAGCGGCATCAGTTCAGGCGCGCAAACCCTGACCATCGCCACGGTCAACAACAGCGACATGATCCGCATGCAAAAGCTGGCGAAAACCTTCGAGAGCGAGCACCCCGAGATCAAGCTCAACTGGGTGGTGCTGGAAGAAAACGTATTGCGCCAGCGCCTGACCACGGACATTGCCACCCAGGGCGGACAATTTGACGTGCTGACCATCGGCATGTACGAAGCCGCACTCTGGGGTGCCAAGGGCTGGCTTGAGCCCATGACCGATCTGCCCGCCACCTATGCCATCGACGATGTGTTCCCGTCGGTTCGCGACGGCCTGTCCGTCAAGGGCACGCTCTATGCCCTGCCGTTTTATGCCGAAAGCTCGATGACCTATTACCGTACCGACCTGTTCAAGGATGCCGGGCTGAGCATGCCCGAGCATCCCACCTGGGAGCAGATCGCCGGCTTTGCCCGCACCCTCAACAAACCTGACCAGGAACAATACGGCATCTGCCTGCGCGGCAAGGCGGGCTGGGGTGAAAACATGGCGCTGATCAGCACCATCGCCAACGCCTACGGCGCGCGCTGGTTCAATGAACAATGGCAACCGGAGTTCAACGGGGCCGAGTGGCAAAATGCCTTGAATTTTTATGTCGGCACACTGAAAGCCTCAGGCCCGCCGGGTGCGACCAGCAATGGTTTCAACGAAAACCTGGCGCTGTTCAACAGCGGCAAATGTGCGATCTGGGTCGATGCCAGTGTTGCTGGCTCGTTTGTCACCGACAGTAGCCAGAGCAAGGTCGCCGAGCATGTCGGCTTTACCTTCGCCCCCCATGCTGTGACCGATAAAGGCAGTGCCTGGCTGTACTCCTGGGCACTGGCCATACCCACCAGTTCCAAAGCCAAGGACGCCGCCAGGACATTCAGCACCTGGGCCACGTCCAAAGAATACGGTGCTTTGGTGGCGGAAAAAGACGGCATTGCCAATGTACCCCCGGGCACCCGGGCCTCGACCTACACCGAGGCGTACCTGAAAGCTGCACCCTTTGCCAGGGTCACCCTCGAGTCCTTGAAAGTTGCCAACCCTCAGGACCCGACCCTCAAGCCCGTCCCTTATGTGGGTATCCAGTTGGTCACCATTCCGGAGTTCCAGGCGGTGGGCACCCAGGTTGGCAAGCTGTTCAGTGCCGCGCTGATTGGCCAGACCACCGTGGACCAGGCACTGGCCGCGGCCCAGCAGAGCACCGAGCGCGAAATGAAGCGGGCGGGTTACCCCAAGTAGCACTGCCAACACCAAACTCTGGTCTGTGGGAGCGAGCCTTCTCGCGAATACCGCGTCGACTCCTTCACGAGGAGGCTCGCTCCCACGCAAAGCAATTCAGGTGTATTGACGATGACGACTTCGACTGTTATTGCCGCGCTCGACGCCCCGCCAACGGGGCGGCGTCCGCGCCTGTTCAATCCCGGCTGGTTTCTGGTAACGCCCTCTGTGGCGCTTCTGTTGCTGTGGATGATCGTGCCACTGGGGATGACCCTGTACTTTTCACTGATCCGCTACAACCTGCTCTATCCCGGCGAAAACCAGTTCGTGGGGCTGGAGAACTTCACCTACTTCCTCACCGATTCGGGCTTCCTGCCCGGCGCAACCAACACTTTGCTGCTGGTTGGCAGTGTGCTGCTGATCAGCGTGGTGCTCGGCGTACTGATCAGCGCCCTGCTCGAAGCCAGCGAATTCATGGGCCGCGGCATCGTAAGGGTGCTGTTGATCTCGCCGTTTTTCATCATGCCGACCGTGGGCGCGCTGATCTGGAAAAATCTGATTTTCCATCCGGTATCCGGCGTCCTGGCCGCCGTGTGGAAGTTGTTTGGCGCCCAGCCGGTGGACTGGCTGGCGCACTACCCGCTGCTGTCGATCATCATCATTGTGTCGTGGCAATGGCTGCCCTTCGCGATCCTGATTCTGATGACCGCCATGCAGTCTCTGGACCAGGAACAAAAAGAAGCCGCGCGCCTGGACGGTGCCGGCCCCATCGCGATTTTCTGGCACCTGACCTTGCCCCATCTGGCGCGCCCCATTGCCGTCGTAGTGATGATCGAGACCATCTTTCTGTTGTCGGTGTTCGCCGAAATCTTTACCACCACCAACGGCGGCCCGGGCTATGCATCCACCAACCTCGCGTACCTGATCTACAACCAGGCGCTGGTGCAGTTCGACGTGGGCATGGCCTCGGCCGGCGGTTTGATCGCCGTGGTCATCGCCAATATTGCCGCCATCATTCTGGTGCGCATGCTCGGCAAAAACCTGACAGACAAGCCGTGAGGGCTCAGTGATGACACTTCAACAATCGCGCCGCCTGCAAAGCCTGCTGCTGGGCACCCTGGCCTGGGCCATCGCCATCCTGATCTTTTTCCCGATCTTCTGGATGCTCCTGACCAGTTTTAAAACCGAACTCGACGCCTTTGCCACGCCGCCCCAGTTCATTTTCACGCCCACGCTGGAGAACTACCTGCATATCGAACAGCGCAGCGGTTACTTTCACTTCGCCTGGAACTCGGTGGTGATCTCGTTCACTGCCACGGCCCTGTGCATGCTGATCGCTATCCCGGCGGCCTACTCGATGGCGTTCTACGAAACCAAGCGCACCAAGGGCACGCTGCTGTGGATGCTCTCCACCAAGATGCTGCCGCCAGTGGGTGTACTGATGCCCATCTACCTGCTGGCCAAGAGCTTTGGCCTGCTGGATACACGGGCGGCACTGATCATCATCTATACCCTGATCAACCTGCCGATCGTGGTGTGGATGATTTACACCTACTTCAAGGATATTCCCAAAGACATCCTCGAAGCCGCACGGCTGGACGGCGCCACGCTGTGGCAGGAGGTGGTGCGCGTATTGCTGCCGATCAGCAAGGGCGGCCTGGCTTCAACCCTGCTGCTGTCGCTGATCCTGTGCTGGAACGAAGCGTTCTGGTCACTGAACCTGACCTCTTCCAGCGCCGCGCCTCTGACTGCACTGATCGCGTCCTACTCCAGCCCCGAGGGCCTGTTCTGGGCCAAGTTGTCGGCCGTTTCGACCCTGGCCTGCGCACCGATCCTGATTTTTGGCTGGATCAGCCAGAAGCAACTGGTGCGCGGTTTGTCCTTCGGCGCAGTCAAATAAAAATACTGATTGGAGGCCCACTATGGCCAACCTGAGAATCAACAATCTGCACAAGGGCTTTGAAGGTTTCTCGATCATCAAAGGCATTGATCTTGAGGTCAACGACCGTGAGTTCGTGGTATTTGTCGGGCCGTCGGGCTGCGGTAAATCCACACTGCTGCGCCTGATTGCCGGGCTTGAGGAAGTGACGGACGGCACCATCGAGCTGGACGGGCGCGATATCACTCAAGTCAGCCCGGCCAAGCGCGATCTGGCCATGGTATTTCAGACCTACGCTCTGTACCCGCATATGAGCGTGCGCAAAAATATGTCGTTTTCCCTCGACCTGGCAGGCGTGCCCAAGGCCGAAGTGGCAAAAAAGGTCAACGAAGCCGCCCGCATTCTGGAACTGGCACCCTTACTTGAGCGCAAGCCCAAACACCTGTCCGGTGGTCAGCGTCAGCGCGTGGCCATTGGCCGGGCGATTGTTCGCAACCCCAAGATCTTCCTGTTTGATGAGCCGTTGTCCAACCTCGATGCCGCGCTGCGGGTGCAAATGCGTCTGGAACTGGCACGCCTGCATCAGGAACTGCAAGCAACCATGATCTACGTGACCCACGATCAGGTCGAAGCCATGACCCTGGCCGACAAGGTGGTGGTGCTCAATGGCGGCAGGATCGAACAGGTTGGCTCACCGCTGGAGCTGTATCACCACCCCGCCAACCTGTTTGTTGCAGGCTTTCTCGGCACACCGAAAATGGGCTTTTTGAAAGGCCGGATCAGCCGCGTTGACAGCCAGGGTTGCGAAGTCGAGCTGGACGCTGGCGCCCGTATCCAGTTACCCCTGAGCAGCCCTGCGCTGAGCCTGGGCAGCCCGGTCACCCTGGGCATTCGTCCGGAGCACCTGAACCTGGCCAAACCCGGTGAGTGCACCCTGAGCGTGACTGCCGATGTCGGCGAGCGCTTGGGCAGCGACACCTATTGCCACGTCAATACTGCCTGCGGTGAACCGCTGACCATGCGCGTGCGCGGTGATATGGCCAGCCGCTATGGCGAGCAGTTGCAGTTGCACCTGGACAGTGAACATTGCCATTTATTCGATGCCGGGGGCCTGGCCCTGACCCGTCCATTGCGCGCAGCTGCCTGAACCCACGAGATTGCCCCATGAAACTCAATCGCCGAAACCTCGACACCCTTACCAACCTGGTGGCCAAACCCACCTACCATGGCAGCGATACCCGGCAGGGCATTGCCCACATCGGCGTGGGCGGATTTCATCGCGCCCACCAGGCGTACTACACCGATGCCCTGATGAACCGGGGCCAGGATCTGGACTGGAGCATCTGCGGCATCGGTCTGCGGGGCGAAGACCGCAAGGTGCGCGACGCTCTGGCCGGTCAAGACTACCTCTATACCCTGTTCGAACTGGGCGACAGCGACGACACCCAAAGCCGCATCATCGGCTCTATCAGCGGCATGCTGCTGGCCGAAGACGGCATCAATGCACTGATCGACAAGCTGGCCAGCCCGGCCATTCGCATCGTTTCGCTGACCATCACCGAGGGCGGCTATTGCATCGATGACAGCAGCGGCGAATTTATGTCTGCACTGCCACAGATCCAGCACGACCTCACCCACCCCGAAGCACCGACAACCGTGTTTGGTGTGCTATGCGCCGCCCTGGCCCGACGCCAGGCCAGCGGTATCCGGGGCTTTACCCTGATGTCCTGCGATAACCTGCCCCACAACGGCGCTGTCGCGCGCAAGGCCCTGCTGGCTTTTGCCGCGCTGCGCGGTGCTGAACTACATGATTGGATCGCTGCCAATGTCAGCTTTCCAAATGCCATGGTGGATCGCATCACGCCCATGACCAGTAACGCCCATCGTTTGCAACTGCATGACCAACTGGGTATAGACGACGCCTGGCCGGTGGTCTGCGAGCCGTTTATCCAGTGGGTACTCGAAGACAAATTTGCCTGCGGCCGCCCGGCATGGGAAACCGTGGGCGTACAGCTCACCGACGACGTCACGCCTTATGAAGAGATGAAAATCAAACTGCTCAATGGCAGTCATCTGGCATTGACGTACCTGGGGTTCCTCAAGGGCTATCGGTTTGTTCACGAAACCATGGGCGATCCCCTGTTCGTGACGTATATGCGTGCCTACATGGATCAGGACGTAACGCCGCAACTGGCGCCGGTGCCCGGCATTGACCTGACGGCCTACAAGAACACCCTGGTGGAACGCTTTTCCAATCAGGCCATTGCCGACCAGTTGGAGCGCGTGTGCTCGGATGGCTCGTCGAAGCTTCCCAAGTTCACCGTGCCTGCCATCAACCGGCTGATCAGCGATGGTGGCGAGTTGAAACGTGCGGCACTGGTGGTTGCAGCCTGGGCGCTGTATCTCAAGGGAGTTGATGAAAATGGGCTGCACTATGCCATTCCCGACCCGCGAGCGGAGTTTTGTCAGGCCCTGGTGGCGGATGATGAGTTGATCGTGCAGCGATTATTGAGCGTTGAAGAGATCTTTGGCGGCGCCATTCCCCGGTCTGCCGAGTTTGTGGCTGCGTTCGAGTGGTGCCTGAACAGCTTGCGTGATGTCGGGGTGAGCAAAACCCTGGAAAATCTGCTTCATCTTTGAAGCCCACCCAGCCCTCTCTGGCAGAGGGTGCTGAATTGAGCAGTCGCAAGTGCACCGTTATCCCCGATCAGTCCCTTATCCCTGCGGAAAGGGTCTGTTAGAGGCTTTTGATCTGGCTAAGAGCAGGTTCCCATGAGCACAACCCACTTATACCTGGGCATCGATTGCGGCACCCAGGGCACCAAGGCCCTGATCCTCGACAGCGAGTCCGGCCAGGTGCTCGGGCTGGGCAGCGCCCCACACACGTTAATCCAGGGCGCACAGGGGCGGCGCGAGCAGGATCCCGGGCAATGGCTGGATGCATTGCAACACGCCACCCGCCAGGCCCTGACCCAAGCCGGCATCAGCGGCCAGCAGATTCAGGGCATAGGCGTGTCCGCACAACAACACGGGCTGGTGCTGCTCGATAGCCAAGGCGATGTATTGCGCCCGGCCAAACTGTGGTGTGACACCGAGTCAACTGGCGAAAACAACCAACTGTTAGAATGGCTGGGCGGCGAAACCGGCTCCCTGGAGCGGCTGGGCCTGGTGATCGCGCCAGGCTACACGGTCTCCAAGCTGCTCTGGACAAAACACCATCATCCTCAGATTTTGGCACGCACTGCCCATATCCTGTTACCCCATGACTACCTGAATTTCTGGCTGACCGGACGCTGCTGCAGCGAATACGGTGATGCGTCCGGCACCGGTTATTTCAACGTGCGCACTCGCCAGTGGGATCGCGAACTGTTGCATCATATCGATCCCGACGGCCATCTGGAGCAGGCGCTGCCCGAGCTGATCGAGCCCCGCCAACCGGTCGGGCGTATCCGCCCGCTTATCGCGCAGTTGCTGGGACTGAACCCCGATGCCGTGGTTTCCAGCGGGGGCGGCGACAATATGATGGCAGCCATTGGCACCGGCAATATCGAACCCGGAATCATCACCATGAGCCTGGGCTCGTCGGGTACGGTGTATGCCTTTGACCCGCAGCCACAGGCCCGCCCTGAGGCCTCAGTGGCCAACTTCTGCTCGAGCACCGGCGGCTGGCTGCCGCTGATCTGTACCCTGAACCTGACCAATGTCACCGGTGCCGTGCGCGAGCTGTTCGGCTTGTCTCTGGAGGGTTTCAACCATATGGCCAGGCAGGCACCCGCAGGCGCAGAGGGCGTCAGTCTGCTGCCCTTCCTCAACGGCGAGCGGGTGCCTGCCCTGCCCGATGCCACCGGAAATTTTCAGGGCCTTACACTGACCAACATGACCCAGGCCAATCTGTGCCGCGCAGCCATTGAAGGCACCACCTATGGCTTGCGCTACGGCCTCGATCTGCTGCGCCGCAACGGCCTGCAAAGCCACGTCATCCGCCTGGTAGGCGGCGGTTCAAAAAGCCCCCTGTGGCGCCAGTTAGTGGCCGATATCATGGCCACCCCGGTAGTCTGCCCTGAGCAGAGCGAAGCAGCCGCACTGGGGGCTGCAATTCAGGCTGCCTGGTGTGTGGCTGCTGACTCACCGACACTGGCTGATCTGTGCCGGCGTTGCGTGCGCCTGGATCCTGCGGGTGAAACCCGGCCCGAGGCCGATAACGTCCGGGCCTACGAGCACTTCTATCAACGCTACCGACTACAGGTCGCAGCCTTAACCGAGTAAATGTTATGTATCTGGTATGCGGAGAAGCCTTATTCGATTTTTTTGCCCGGTCGCCTGAGAGTACGCCGACGGGCCAGGTGGACTTCAAGGCCATTGCTGGCGGCTCACCCTTCAACGTGGCGGTGGGCCTGCGCCGCCTGGGCGTCGACACGGCACTGTTTGCCGGGCTGTCGACCGACTACCTGGGCCAGCGGCTGAAACAGGTGCTGGTGAATGAAGGCGTGAGCACGCGATACCTGCATGATCTGGACGCGCCCACCACGCTGGCCATGGTCGCGCTGGATGCCAACGGCTCGCCCGCCTACAGCTTTCGCGGTGAAGGCTGCGCAGACCGGCAATTGCACGCCCATCACCTGCCGCTGCTGGGGCCCGAGGTGCGGGGTGTGCATGTGGGGTCTTTTTCGTTGGTGGTGCAGCCGGTGGGCGATACGTTGCTGGCACTGGTCAAGCGCGAGAGCGGGCAACGGCTGATCAGCCTTGACCCCAATGTGCGCCTTAATCCAGAGCCGGACATCGAACGCTGGCGTCAGCGGATCAAGGAACTGATCCCCTATGCCGATGTGATCAAGGTCAGCGATGAAGACCTGGAGCTGCTGTACCCGGGACAGGACGCGCAGCAGATCGCCCGGTCATGGCTCAACCATCGTTGCCAACTGGTGTTTTTAACCCGGGGCAGCCAGGGCGCCAGTGTGTTCAGTCGCGAACATGGCCAGCGTTCGGTGCCCGCCAGCCTGGTGGATGTAGCCGATACCGTGGGCGCGGGGGATACCTTCCAGGCCGCAGTGATTGCATGGTTGACCGGGCATGGGCTGGACTCGATCAAAGGCATACAGGGCCTGAGTGCGGTGCAACTGGACGCCCTGCTCGACTTCGCCAGCCGTGCCGCAGCCCTGACCTGCAGTAAAACCGGCCCGGACCTGCCCTACCGCGAACAGCTGCTATAACCGTTGTAGCCGCAGAGGAGCGAACGAGGCAGCGATAAGGGCCGCAGGACCTTCAATATTTCAGGGTCGCTGCGCAACCCATCGCCGCCTCGCTTCGCTCCTCAGCGGCTACAGCCCTTACCAGATCGACAGGTTATAGCTGACGATCAAACGGGTCTCATCCACGTCACGGGCAAACTGGGAGTAGTTGGTGCGGTAGGTGGCATTACGCAAGCGCAGGCTGACGTCCTTGAACGTACCGCTTTGCACGATGTATTTCAGCTCGCTGTCACGCTCCCACTCCTTGCCCTCTTCGCTGCTGCCCACCACCTTGATATGGTCGCCGTTGACATAACGGGCCAGGAACGACAGACCGTCGATGCCGATGGCCTTGAAGTCGTAGTCGTAACGCAGTTGCCAGGAACGCTCCTGAGCGTTGGCAAAGTCGTTGACCTGCAGGTAGTTGACCAGATACGGGTTGCTGCCATCCAGGTACGGCATTGAAGTATCGCCGTTCATGCGCTGCCAGCCAGCACTGATCTTGTGCCCGCCCAGTGCATAGCCGAGCATGGCGCCCAATGCGCGGTTGTCGATAGTGCCAGCTTTGGCCGAACCCGAGTCATCACTTTTCAGCAAGCGCACATCGGCGGACAACACACCCGGACCGACCGGTTGATTGGCCTGCAAACCGACAAACTGCTGGCGATAGATATCCTGCAATTCACCGTAGTGGTATTGCGCAGTCAGATGCTCGTTAACCTTGTAGTCCAGACCATACATGCTGAAGTGATCAGCGGTGATATTGCAGCCATAACGCTTGTTTTTGCAGTTCAGGCGCAGGTCCTGGGAGTCGGTGGAGTCCCGGGCGGTATAACGGTCAAGGCGCGAGGCCATGAACTTGAGATCCCTGATTTCCTGGGATACCAGCATGGCGCCATTGAACATGTTTGGCAGTAAACGGCCATCATTGTATTTGAGCAACGGCAGATCAGGCAGCAGCGCGCCGTATTTGAGCACGGTGTCGGATACGCGCATTTTTGCTGTCAGGCCAAATTTGGCGTACTGATCCTTGGAACGACGCGGGTCGCTGCCGGTCGAAGGCAGCAGGCCACTATTGCTGTCGGCCGGGCTGGAATCCAGCTTCAGGCCCAGCATGCCCAGTGCATCCAGGCCAAAACCGACGGTGCCCTCGGTATAGCCCGATTGCAGATTGAGGATAAACCCTTGCGCCGTTTCATCGCGCTTGGAGGCGCCCTGGGGGTTTGAGCTGCTACCATCGCGAAAATCGCGATTGAAGTACACCGTACGTGCTTCCAGTCTGGCGCTGCTGTCTTCAAAAAAGCCGCCGGCCTGTGACGGTGCGGCAAAGCCGGCACACACTGCCAGCGCGCCCAAGTGTGCTACCCGGCGATGCGCCAACAATGAAAAAGGATGAACCATGTACAAGCTCCAGCAGCCAATCATTGGCAGGGTGAAAACGACCGAAGACACGCTCGGATACAAAGTGAGCGTCCTCAATCAAAAAAAGGGGCGCAATTGTACGAAAGGCTAAGCTGGAGCCTCATTCGACCTTAGTCGCACGGTCAAGACCGGGCTTTGCAGCAAGGCTGACAGCCTTGTACCGGTATGCGGCCTTAAACAGACCGACTTACAGATTCAAATTCAGGACCTACCATGCCAATCAAGAGTTCAAGGCGCCACCAACGCTTGCAGGCCAGCGCCACCGAACAAGCTTTGCTTGAGCTTAACGAAACCCTTGAGGAGCGTGTGGCCGAGCGTACCCGGGCATTGGCCGAGGCCAATATGCAATTGCAGCTCGAGATACAGGAGCGGGCCCGTGCTGAGGAAGCCCTGCGCCACGGGCAAAAAATGGAGGCGGTAGGGCAATTGACGGGCGGCATCGCCCATGATTTCAACAATATGCTCACTGGCATTATCGCCAGCCTGGACCTGATGAAACGCTACATCGCGGCAGGCCGTATTGACGAGGTCGAGCGTTTTGCCGATGCCGCCGTCAACTCAGCGCAGCGCGCCGCCGCGCTGACCAACCGCTTGCTGACGTTCTCCCGTCGCCAGTCGCTGGATCGCAAGCCGCTGGACCCCAATCAGCTGGTGAAATCACTGCAGGAATTGTTCAGCAGCAGCAAAGGCGCGAATATCGACCTGATCCTGGAACTGGGGCAAAACATCTGGCCGGTCAATACTGACAGCGGCCAGCTCGAAAGTGCCCTGCTCAATCTGATGATCAATGCCCGGGATGCGATGCCCGACGGTGGCACCCTGGTGGTCAAAACCGCCAATCATTACCTCAATGCCAGCGATCTCGGCACTCTGGAATCAGTCAGCTCCGGGGATTACGTCATGCTCGAGGTCAGTGACAACGGCACCGGTATGAGCCCGCGGGTCCTCGCCAGGGCCTTTGACCCGTTTTTCACCACCAAGCCCGTGGGCCAGGGAACCGGGCTTGGGCTATCGATGATTTACGGCTTTGCCCAGCAGTCCGGCGGGCATGTCAGCATCAACAGCCTGAGCGGATGCGGCACCCGTGTGTGCTTGTACCTGCCGCGCCATCATCACCCGGAGGCGAAAACTCAGGCATAATCCGCGCCCGCGCACTATGCCCCACTGTTCCAAGGTACAGATCACATGAAAGCTCAAGCCCGCCATATTTTGGTGAAAACAGCCGAAGAGGCCGAATCGCTCAAACAACGCATCGCCAAAGGCGAAGCCTTCGATGTGCTGGCGAAAAAATTCTCCACCTGCCCGTCAGGCAAACGCGGCGGCGATCTGGGCGAAGTGAGGCCCGGGCAGATGGTTGGCATCATTGACCAGATCATCTTCAAAAAACCGCTGCGGGTGGTGCATGGCCCGGTCAAGAGCAAGTTCGGCTATCACTTGGTGCAAGTCTTTTACCGCGACTGAACAGCCCCCTGCCCTCTGACGGCACCCTCGAAGACAGGGTTTGGGGTACTCGAGATTTCGTTCACTGCAGTCGCCACCAGCGCGGCAGCAGTTGCTGCACCTTCGGCTCGGCAAAACGGTCATCAATCAGAAACAGCGTCCCCTGATCGTTCTGGGTGCGAATTACCCGGCCGGCGGCCTGCACCACTTTCTGCACACCCGGATAAAGGTAGGTGTAGTCATAACCGGCGCCAAACCGTGCCGCCATGCGCTGTTTGATCTGTTCATTGACCGGATTCAACTGGGCCAGACCGAGGGTGGCGACAAAAGCACCAATCAGCCGCGCGCCAGGCAAATCAATGCCTTCACCGAATGCCCCGCCCAGCACGGCAAAACCAACGCCCTGACTGGTCAGGGTGAACTGGTCGAGAAAGTCCTGACGTGCTGCTTCGTCCATTCGTCGTGCCTGCAGCCATCGTGATATCGACGGATGGCGCTCGGCCAGTAGTTCGGCAACCTGTTGCATATAATCAAAACTGCTGAAAAACGCCAGATAGTTGCCCGGACGCTGGCCGAACTGCCTGGCAATCAGCTCCACAATCGGCTCCAGCGAAGCCTGACGATGGACAAAACGGGTGGATATGCGGCTCACCACCTGCACGTCCAGTTGCTCGGCGCCAAATGGCGATTCGACATCCATCCATAGCGCATCCTCCGGCAAGCCCAACAGATTGGCGTAATAGGTTTGCGGGCTGAGGGTGGCAGAAAACAGCACATTGCTGTGAGCACTCGCCAGACGCGGGCCGATAAAACCGGCAGGCACAATGTTGCGCAGATTGAGTTGCGAGAGGCGGCGCTTGCCGCCTTCAACCAGGCTAACGTCGAACAGGAAATTGTCATCGAACAACTCCGCCACCCGATTGAACTGCAAGGCTTCGAAGTAGAACGCCTGCAGGTTTCCCGCCAGCCCATGGGGGTGATCGTTGAGGTAATCGCCTATGGCGGTGATGCAGGAAGACAAGGCATTCAGCCATTTGGCTGGCAGTTGCGGGTATGCCTGATAGGGGCCCGCCTGCGCCTTGTGCAGGGCACTCCATTCGCGGTCAAGGCGTATGAAGGGTTTGTCCAGCGGTGCCGGAGCCGTGTGCCGTACGCTGTTGAGGGTCTGCTGATCGAGGCTTGCGCTGTACATCCCGCGCGCCCGCTCGACCAGGTTATGGGCTTCATCCACCAGGGTCCCGACCCGCCATTGGTTGGCCTGGGCCAGACCATAAAGCAAGGCACTGAAGTCGAAGTAATAGTTGTAATCGGCAATCACCAGATCAGCCCAGCGCGCCATCTCCTGACTCAGGTAATAAGGACAGACCTCGTGCTCCAACGCGACATTGCGCAGGCTCTTCTGATCGAGGGGGGTTTGGCCAATCGCAGCCCTTCGCGCAGCGGGTAAACGATCGTAGAAGCCTCTGGCCAGAGGGCAAGAGTCACCATTGCAGGCGTTTTGCGGGTATTCACAGGCCTTGTCTCGCGCCACCAGCTCCAGCACCCGTAACGGAGCGTCCTGCCCCTTGGGAAAAAGCACCTGAATCGCATCGAGGGCGAGTTTGCGCCCCGGCGTCTTGGCCGTCAGAAACAGCAGCTTGTCGAGCTGCTGGCCGGGCATGGCCTTGAGCAACGGAAACAGGGTACCGATGGTTTTGCCGATCCCGGTAGGTGCCTGGGCCATCAGGCAGCGCCCGGTGCTGACGGTCTTGTATACCGCTTCTGCCAAAGCCCGCTGCCCGGTTCGAAACTGCTCATGGGGAAAGGCCAGGGCACGGGCGGCAGCATTCCTGGCTGCACGATGGGCCATTTCCTGCTCGGCCCAGGCCAGGAACAGCCCGCATTGCAGCTCGAAAAATTGCTGCAGGTCCGATGCTGACCAGGTTTCCTGCAGGCGGGTTTCCTTTTCACTGATAATGTCAAAATACACCAGCGCCAGGTCAACCTGTGGCAACTGCAGGCTCTGGCACAATAACCAGCCATAGACCCGGGCCTGAGCCCAATGCAGTTGACGGTGGTTGGCCGGTATTGCAGTGAATTCGCCGCGAAAGGTTTTCACTTCTTCCAGGACATTGGCCGCGGGGTCATAACCGTCTGCACGACCGCGAACGCTCAAGGCGCCGAACTGTCCTTCCAGGCTCAGCTCCGCCTGATACTCCGGGCTGCGCCGCGAGGCAACCGTGCGATGCCCGGCTATGCCCTGTTGCGCCGTGGGCGAAGGGGTAAATCGCAAGTCCAGATCGCCAGTCTTGGCGGTGAATTCACACAAGGCACGCACTGCAACGCGATAATTCACCCTTGCAGCTCCTGCCATTGCACATAACACACGGTCACCGGCATCCCGTGCTCTTCACAAAAGGCCAGCCAGCGCAGTTGGTTGTCCTGCAGACGGTCACCCGGGCCTTTGACCTCAATCATGCGATAGGTGTGTTGCGCCGAAAAAAACTGGATCAGGTCGGGCATACCGCTGCGATTGGCCCTGATATCCAGCAACAGACGCCGAAACCAAAGTTTCAAGTGCGCAGGGGGCAAACACCGTAATGCCTCTTCCAGCAGGTTCTGATTCAGGTGATTCCAGGCCACGAAGTTAGACTGCACGCCAAATTTGGCAGCATAGGTGTCGCGGATAGTGGTCAGGTAACGGCCATCATCGAGCTGCGCCAGGCAAGCCTCGAACCTGTCGGCACGCTGCTGATAGAAATCATCTTCCAGCATGTCTGCCGGACCACTCTGATACGGGTGAAAAAAGGCGCCCGGCAAGGGTGCGAAAATCGCCGGCCAACACAGCAGACCGAAGAGCCCGTTAACCAGGGTGTTTTCCACGTAATGCACAGGCGCTGCAGCGCTGTGCAAGTGCGCGGCAGCCATTAGCTCGACACTGGCCGCTTCGTCCCGTGGCAGGCTCAGGTCGAGCCGGTCGGGTGCCATTGCCTGGGCCACGGGCAATGGCGCCAAGCCCAGCTTGCGGCGCAAGCGCGGGATGATTCGTCGCAGATGCTGAAGCTCGGCATCAGTCAGTGGGGCCTGTTGCGCGTCTTCGGCCA
This sequence comes from Pseudomonas sp. FSL R10-1339, assembly GCF_009600545.1. NCBI lineage: Bacteria > Pseudomonadati > Pseudomonadota > Gammaproteobacteria > Pseudomonadales > Pseudomonadaceae > Pseudomonas > Pseudomonas sp. FSL R10-1339. The sequence goes on from NZ_WIVQ01000060.1 coordinate 26,020, forward strand.
GCTGCAATGCCGGTGCATAGTGCGCCTGACGTTCGAGCACGCGAATGCTGCGCTGGCGTGCCTCGGGGTGCAGGCTGTGCTGATAGACCTCCAGTGCCCGCGTCAGATCCCCTGCCCGCTCCAGATGCTGACCCAGCTGAAACAACAAGCGCCCGCGGCGCCGTTGCAGCCAGCGGTTGCCTGCCTGGTAGTCGAGCACCTGTTGCAGCACGGCAGCGGCATCGCCACTGAGCTCAAATTGCTCGCGACAGGCATGGAGCTGCAAATAGCCCTCTATATCGGCCCGGCACCCCAGAGCACGGGACTCGTGGCTGAAATCGACCTTCTCATAGGTAAACAGGCCGAGGTCGGCCAGTACCAGATCGGACCAGCTCTGCCCCAGGTTGCCAAAAAACATCAGCCGCAGGCGGTCACACAGCGCTCGGTGGTTGAGGGTGTAAAGCGGCTCGGTAAGGCCGGGATGCCATTGGGAAAGGGGTTGGCGCTGGGTAAAGTCGGCAGCCAGTTGCTCGAACCAGTCCGTTTTTTTACCCTTGGGTTGCGTGATACGGGCACTGAAACAGGCCAGGATTTCCGCTTTTTGCAGTACGTCAAACACGTCGGCCAAGGCCAAGGGCGCCTGATTATCCAGCCAGCCAAGGGCCAGCAAGGGGGCCGCCGCCAGCGCGGTATCACCGATTTCCGGGTAATTGAGCCTGCCGGCCCGGAAGTGATCGCCCTTGCGCATGATCATGCGCACCCACAGCGCTTGCGAGGAGCCGGGTAATTGGGCAAAACCTGCGATAAACCGTTGCTCGTCGACAGTCAGCACGTCTTCATAACGGGCAGCGATCCAGTCAAGCACATGCCGGAAGTTTTTCAGGTAGTAAAACGGGTCTTCGAGGGGATTGGAAATCACAGGCAGAACTAACCACTGAGCATGAATACTGGATATGCGTACAGATATCAGTTTGCCCGGGGCTCTGGCAAATGCTATTGGATGAGCGGTGCGTTCGCCGGGTCCCCGCCAGCAGGCCGGGGTGGTACTCACCCGCCCCCAAACCACCTGCCTTAGCCCGCAAGTACTGGGTGCCAGGGTTTTTTGCTTGGGTCGTGAGCGCACAATGTGGCAATCAGGGTGTTGCTTGTTCTCACGTCTGTTTTTTCCATGTGATAAAGCGCTTGCAACGATGCAAGGGGCAGTCCGCTTACAGACTCCAGCCAGGCGATATCGACCTGCGAAGAGCTGTCCGGGTCCATCAGTACCCGTCGAAACTCGTGGATGTATTGCAATTTTTCGGGGTAGCAGTTTTGTAGAAAGGACTCCAGGTCATCGGCTTTATTAACAAAAGGCGAACATATAAAGCAGCCCAACTGTTCATTATTGACACCGTGCAGTTCACCCAGGTACTGAGTGGCGACACCGTGCAACTTTCTAATTCGTTTCGGTGTATTGAACGAAGCGCCGAGCCTCTTTATCAATTGACCTTTAAACCGTTCATTGCACTGATTTTCCAGCGATGCACGGCGCAAGTAAGCATCCGCACCGACACTGTATTCCACCCCGTACTGGTAAGTGCCACGCAAACCCTGGAGGTGGGCAGCCACTAACACGACCGCCGCTTGCGGCTCCTCAATGTCCAGCATTTTTATATTCCATGGTCCCTCCACAAACATCAGTACCTGAGAACTCAACACGTCCGCTTCGTGGCATAAACAATCAAAAATATTGATCACGTCAATATCATTGCTGCCGCCACTGATTGCAGAAAACTCACCCCGATACGCGGGAGGCAATTTCAAGAACTCTTTATAGTCATCATCCAGCTTGCTGCACAACTTGACTGCGTTTTCAAAACTTTCATGGTCATCACCCGGCGGTGCATGCCCGTGCTGCTCTGCAACCTGCTGGATCCACGTCACGTATTGCCCCAGATGGCTGGGCGGGCGCCGGTCAATCAGGGCGTCCACCCTGGCGCCCCATCTGCATGCCTGACGGTACAGCTTGGCCCGGGCCAGCAGGTCGGAATAAAAGAATGTCGCTCTGGCGTCGCCTTGGGTCAGGTGTCCTGACATCAGCACCTGAGTACGATTCATCACCGAAGGCAGGCTCTCGAAAACCGTCTGTTTATGCAGCCTGGTTGTACTCTGCTCATCGACAATCAATAACTCGACACGCATATCTTCATAGATAAACAACTCGTTGCACTGGGTCTGAATTCGCTCCATCACATTGGCGGTCATGCGTGGCTGGCGCAGTATCGCAATGCGCAACTTGAACGTCTCTGGCGAGCGCCCGGCAATACTCAGTTGTGCGGCGCGTAAAAAAGCCAATGTATAGGCACACTCCTTGCCGCCCTCATGAACCACCATTACCCGGTAATTCCCTATGGAAACTCCGAACAAGTCTCCAAGTATGCTGAAATACAGCCTCACCACCTGCCCCGAGTGCGTCATGAGCCAGATGA
>NZ_WIVQ01000061.1:0-28374 GCF_009600545.1 Pseudomonas sp. FSL R10-1339
GCAGCCGCCAAACAGGGCGTGCAGATGGCCGATGCGCCGGTGTCCGGCGGCACCGGTGGCGCGCAGGCGGGCACCCTGACCTTTATGGTCGGCGCTCCCCAGGCGCTGTTCGACACCCTGCACCCTGTACTCGAACAAATGGGCCGCAACATCGTCCATTGCGGGGATGTGGGCACCGGCCAAGTGGCTAAAATCTGCAACAACCTGCTGCTCGGGATCTCCATGGTCGGCGTCAGCGAGGCCATGGCCCTGGGGGCTGCACTGGGTATCGACAGCGAAGTACTGGCCGGGGTGATCAACAGCTCCACCGGGCGCTGCTGGAGCTCGGAGGTGTACAACCCGTGGCCGGGCATCGTTGAAACCGCCCCTGCGTCACGCGGCTATACCGGTGGATTTGGTGCCGAGCTGATGCTCAAGGATCTGGGGCTGGCCACCGAGGCAGCACGTCAGGCCCACCAGCCTGTGGTGATGGGTGCCGTGGCGCAACAGCTGTATCAGGCCATGAGCCTGCGCGGCGAAGGCGGCAAGGATTTCTCGGCCATCATCAACAGCTATCGCAAACCTCAGTAACTGGTCGCTTTACCGGGAGCCCGCGTCGGGCGGGCTCCCGGGTTTTTTGCGTGGTTTCACTCAGGCAAAAACGAAATACTTGCGCACGGTTTCAACCACTTCCCATGTGCCTTTCATGCCCGGCTCGACCACAAAGATATCCCCGGCCCGCAGATGGATCGGTTCTTTGCCCTCTGGGGTGATGATGCAATAGCCCTCACGGAAATCGCAGTATTCCCACTTCACATATTCCACATACCACTTGCCGGGCGTGCAAATCCACGTGCCCATGATCTTGCTGCCGTCTTCGCTGGTGTAGGCGTTGAGGTTGACGGTATGGGGGTCGCCTTCGAGTTTTTCCCATTTGCAGGCATCGAGCACGGGCAGGGGATGGGTGTCGCGAAGCACGGTGATTGGCGCAGACATAAGACCTCCGGTGATGGGTTATCGAACCTCACCCTAACCGCAGCGATACTCTGACAGATGCCTGGTTCCGACCCCCAGATGCGCAAAAGCCCCGGCACTGTTTTCAGTGCCGGGGCTTTTTTGTAACAGCCAAATGCTTAGTGCGAGTTGGCCAGAGCCTTACCGGTGCGCAGGCGCAGCACATAGAAGCCGTAGATGATCAGCAGCCACACCGGAATCGCATACACCGACGCACGAACGTCGGGGATCATCCAGATAACCGAGACGATCACCGCCATAAACACCAGGCACAGGATATTGCTGAACGGGAACCAGAATGCCTTGAACGAAGGCGTCACGCCCTGAACGGCCATGGCCTTGCGGAACTTGATATGGGTGAGGCTGATCAGTGCCCAGTTGATCATCAGCGAGGCAACCACCAGGGCAAACAGCAGCTCCAGTGCCTTGTGCGGGGCCACATAGTTGACCACCACGCACAACAGCGTCACCAGTGCCGACACGCCCAGTGCACGCAACGGCACGCCATTTTTGGTCAGCTTCATCAGGGCTTTGGGGGCATCACCCTGCTCGGCCAGGCCAAACAGCATGCGGCTGTTGCAGTACACGCCGCTGTTATAGACCGACAGCGCGGCAGTCAGTACCACAAAGTTGAGGATTTGCGCGGCGGTATCACTGCCGATCAAGGCAAAGATCTGCACAAACGGGCTGCTGCCGTAGGCATCGCCGCCGGCGCCCAGGGTCACCAGCAACTGGTCCCACGGGTACAGTGCCAGCAGCACGGTCAGGGCGCCCACGTAGAAAATAAGGATCCGGTACACCACCTGGTTGATGGCCTTCGGGATCACCTTTTTCGGCTCGCTGGCTTCCGCCGCGGTGATACCCACCAGCTCCAGGCCACCGAAGGAAAACATGATAAAGGCCATGGCCATCAGTAGCCCCATGCCGCCATTGGGGAAGAACCCGCCGTGGCTCCACAGGTTGCTGATCGACGCCTGAGGGCCGCCGGTGCCGCTGAACAGCAGGTAGCAACCCAGGACGATCATGCCGACAATCGCCACCACCTTGATAATGGCAAACCAGAATTCCATTTCGCCGAACACTTTCACGTTCAGGGTATTGATCAGGTTGACCAGTACAAAGAACACCACGGCGCTGACCCAGGTTGGCACCTCGGGCCACCAGAACTGGATGTACTTGCCCACGGCCGTCAGCTCGGCCATGCCCACCAGCACATACAGTACCCAATAGTTCCAGCCCGACAGAAACCCCGCATAACCGCCCCAGTACTTGTGGGCAAAGTGGCTGAAGGAACCGGCCACTGGCTCTTCGACGATCATTTCGCCGAGTTGGCGCATGATCAGGAACGCGATAAAGCCGGCGATCGCATAGCCCAGGATCATCGACGGCCCGGCCGACTTGAGTACGCCCGCCGACCCCAGAAACAGGCCCGTACCGATAGCGCCGCCCAGGGCAATCAGCTGGATATGGCGGTTTTTCAAACCGCGTTTGAGTGTGACCGGGGGGGAATTAGCGTCAGCCATCGGGTGCCCTGTGAGTTGTTATTCTCAAAACTGGATAAAAGTACCCGTGGGCAAAGGCGCCCCGGGTGTCGCAAGCCCCGGATATTACTCTGGGTAAAAACCAAGGCATACAGGCTGGCAGTAAACGGCGACTATTCTTACAAGCTCAAAGCTTCCAGCAATGCCATGGCATAGGTGGGCAATTGCGCAAACGAGCGGGCGCACAGCAGCAATTTGCGATCAGCCCAGGGCTCGCTCAAATTCACCACTTCAAAGGTGCGCGGGGCCTGCCAGCGCTCGATGGTGGCCCTGGGCACAATCCCCAGCCCGGCGCCGCGAGCGACCATGCGCAATACCCCGTCAAAGCCTTCGGCACGGATACGCACCTGCATGCGACACCCCATATGCAGTGCCTGTTCTTCCAGGTACACCGCCAGCGCGCTGCTGGCCGACAACCCGACATAGTCATGGCTCAGGGTGTCGCTGAACGAGAGGCCGGGCCTGTGGGCCAGCGGGTGGTCTAGGGGCATGACCAGTACCAGCGGGTCATCGCGAAAGGGCCGGGTTTGCAGGTCACGGGTGTCTACCGCGTTGGAGATCACACCGATATCGGCGGCGTCCAGGCGCAGGGCATGGGTGATGCGCAGGCTGGTGAGTTCTTGCTGGTCGACGCTTATGGCAGGGTGCTGGCGTACAAAGTCGGCGAGCAGCTCGGGCAGGTATTCGGTGAGGGCGGCGGTGTTGCACAGCAGGCGGATACGGCCTTTGAAGCCCTGGGCGTATTCGCTCAGGTCGTGGTTCATGCGCTCCACCTGCTGCAACAGTAACCGGGCATGTTGGGCCAGCGCTTGCCCGGCAGGGGTAGGGCTGATGCCACGACGGCTGCGCTGCAAAAACGCCACGCCCAGGGACGCTTCCATCGTCCGGATCCGCGCACTGGCGGCAGGCAGCGATAGATGGCTGAGGCTGGCGCCGGCGGTGATATTGCCTGCCTGCAGCACATTCAAACACAGACGCAGGTCAACCAGGTCGAAGTGCATGAAAGGTCCTTGAAGATCCTGTAAAGATTCTAAATAGCGCCGCAAACCGCTGTTGTAGCAGCTGCCGAAGGCTGCGTTCGGCAGCTACTGCGGGTGAGGGGTTCTGCCTATTGTCAGGCGATAGGCAGACTCTGTGCATGGCGCATTTTCAGGCGCTGGCCCATGCCCCAGCATAGGCCTATGAAAACACTTGTCGAGTTTTACCAACACCTGGGATGGGCCTTGTCACTGCTGGTGATAGTGACCTTTTTGCTGGCCGGTACGGTCAAGGGCGTCATCGGCCTGGGCCTGCCGACTGTCGCCATGGGTATGCTCGGGCTGGCTATTGCTCCGGCGCAGGCTGCGGCTTTGCTGATTATCCCGTCCATCGTGACCAACGCCTGGCAACTGGCCGCCGGCGGCCAGTTGCGGGGGTTGCTCAAACGTCTGTGGCCCATGCAGCTGGGGATTTTTATCGGCACCGCGTCAGGCATGCTGTGGCTCAGTATCGATGGCGGTAGCTGGGTGGTACGAGCGCTGGGCGCGGCCCTGTTGCTTTATGCCCTCAGCGGGTTGTTCCTGCCCACCCTGCGCGTAGCCCCGCAACGGGAGCCCTGGCTGGGCCCGGTGTGCGGGCTGATCACCGGGGTCATCACCTCGGCTACCGGGGTGTTTGTGATCCCTGCAGTGCCCTATCTGCAAGCCCTGGGCCTGAGCAAAAACCAGTTGGTGTAGGCCTTGGGTTTGTCCTTCAGCGTCTCCACATTGGCCCTTGCCGCCGGGCTGTACTGGCGTGGCAACCTGGCTGGCGCTGAGCTCAATGCCTCATTGCTGGCGCTGTTGCCCGCCATGCTCGGCATGTGGCTGGGGCAATGGTTGCGCCAGCGCATCAGCGCCTTGCTGTTTAAGCGGGTGTTTTTTATCGGCATGGCGCTGCTGGGTACTCACTTGATAATCAACAATTAACAATAGATTCGTGCTGTAGCGGCAAAGGTGATTTGACCCATCACGGGTTTTTCTCATGCGAGGGCAACGATATTCTGCCGACATGTTTTTGAACCCCCCTGTCGCTCAACAGCGCTGAGGGTTTAACCCCCTGGAGGCTGATGATGAAAAAAATACTCTTGCTTAACGGTGCGAAAAAATTCGCCCACTCCGATGGTCGCTACAACCTGACCATGCACGACACTGCGCTGGCGTTTTTTGATCGTCAGGGTTTTGAAGTCAAAGTGACCCATATCGACGAAGGCTACGATATCGCCGAAGAAGTGGAAAAATTTCTTTGGGCTGACGTAATCATCTACCAAATGCCCGGCTGGTGGATGGGCGCGCCGTGGATCGTTAAAAAGTACATGGATGAAGTGTTCACCGAGGGTCACGGTAAACTTTACGCCAGTGACGGCCGCACCCGTTCCGACGCTTCGCAGCGCTACGGCAGCGGCGGCCTGATTCAGGGCAAGCAGTACATGCTGTCGCTGACCTGGAACGCACCGCAGCAGGCGTTCGATGACCCGGCCGACTTCTTTGAAGGCAAGGGCGTGGACGCGGTGTACTTCCCGTTCCACAAGGCTAATGAATTTTTGGGCATGACCGGCCTGCCGACTTTCCTGTGTGTTGACGTGATGAAACGTCCGCAGCCAGACGTTGATGCGGCCCGTTACGAGCAGCACCTGGCCGAGGTGTTTGGCCTGAAGGCGTAAGCGACGCCGGGGTGGGAGCGGGCTTGCTCGCGATGCAGGCAACTCGGTTGTTATGACGAACCGCGGTGATACCATCGCGAGCAAGCCCGCTCCCACACGTAGATAAGGTCGACCGCGTGAAAGCCAGATCCGATGAGCTGCAAATCTTTGTTTCGGTGATCGAGTGCGGCTCGATATCTGCCGCCGCCGAGCAGGCCGGGCAAACGCCTTCGGCCGTGAGCCGCACGCTGTCACGGCTGGAGGCCAAGCTTGAAACCACGCTGATCAACCGCACCACGCGGCGCATGGACCTGACCGAGGAGGGCAAGTTCTTTTTCGAACGGGCCAAGTTGATCCTTGAGCAAATGGACGAGCTGGAAGAGCGCCTGATCTCGCACCAGCGTACCCCCTCCGGGCGCTTGCGCATCAATGCCGCCGCGCCGTTTGTGCTACATGCCATCGTGCCGTATATCCCTGAATTCCGTGCCCTGTACCCCGAGATCCAGCTGGAACTCAACAGCAACGATCTGATTATCGACCTGCTGGAACAAAGCACCGATATTGCCATTCGTATCGGCACCCTGGCCGACTCCACCCTGCATGCCCGCTCCCTGGGGTGCAGCCCGCTGAATATCCTCGCCAGCCCGGACTACATTGCCGCCCACGGCATGCCCACAAATGTTGCGGATTTGGCCCACCATACCCTGATAGGTTTTACCCAGAACGATGGCCTCAACCAGTGGCCGCTGCGTTATGCGCAGGGCGACCGCTGGCCCATTCAGCCTGCCATCAGTGCCTCAAGCGGTGAAACCGTACGTCATCTGGCGTTGCAAGGTCAGGGCATCGCCTGCCTGTCGCACTTTATGACCCACGAAGATATCAGCGCCGGGCGCCTGCAGGTGGTGCTGGGCGAGTTCAACAGCGGCTATCGCCAGCCGATCCATGCTGTGTATTACCGCAACTCGCAGCTGGCGCTGCGCATTCAGTGCTTTCTGGACTTTATCCAGGCCAAGCTCGCCAGCTACGCGATCTGCGACAAGCCCACAGGGCTTGAGTGAGGTTCCTACATATAAAGCAACGTCTGCACCTGCTGCGTCGCTTTCTATCCCGGCGTGCCGATGCAGGAGGCGCTCAAACATGCCTCGCTGTTGCTCAAGGGCGCAGAACTGACCGCCGACGACATCCGTTCCCACCTCAGCGGTTTTGAGGCCGAGCAGTTGTGGTGCGTCATTCACGGCGTCGAGCTGGCCCGTGGTCTGGTGGATGCACTGATCACCGAAACGCGCACATAACGCCTTCGGCAGCTGCTACCAGTTCTGTTTTGGTGCAGAACCGCGCTGCCCTCAAGGGTGTGTGTCATTGCGCACTTTTACGTTTGTTGTTTGAAAATATCGCCGAATTCAGACAAGGTTCGGCCACAGTTGATAACAATAAAAGGATGTATCGAATGCGCATTGTGTGGTTCAAAACCCTGGCCCTGACGGCTGCCATCGCGGCCAGCTCTTCGGCGTATGCCGTCACCCTGGACGGCGGCGCAGTCGCCGCACCCGATCAATACGGCGCCGAAGTGGCCGCACAAATTCTCAAAAAAGGCGGCAACGCCGTCGACGCCGCAGTCGCCACCGCCTTTACCCTGGCCGTGACCTACCCCGAAGCCGGCAATATCGGCGGTGGCGGGTTTATGACGATGTACATCGATGGCAAACCCTATTTCCTCGACTATCGCGAAACCGCCCCCAAAGCCGCCAGCCGCGATATGTACCTGGACGACAAAGGCGACATCATCGAGAACTTGAGCCTGGTCGGTTCCCGCGCTGCCGGCGTGCCGGGCACGGTGATGGGGCTGTGGGAAGCGCATCAACGCTTTGGCAAATTGCCGTGGGCCGAATTGCTGACCCCGGCCGTGGGGTATGCGAAAAACGGCTTTAAAGTGGCCGATCAGCAATTTCAGTACCGCGAAGATGCACTGGCGCTGTTCAAGGGCACTACCAATTTCGCGGACTACTTTGGCAGCATGAAGCCCGGGCAAACGTTCAAACAGCCAGAGCTGGCCGTGACCCTGGAGCGCATTGCCGACCAGGGCGCCAAGGAGTTCTACCGCGGCAAGACCGCCGACCTGCTGGTCGCGCAAATGCAGCAGGACAAGGGCTTGATCACCAAGCAAGACCTCAACGACTACAAGGTCAGCTGGCGTGAGCCGATGCGCGTGGATTTTCGTGGCAACACCCTGTACACCGCGCCGCTGCCAAGCTCGGGCGGTATTGCTCTGGCGCAGTTGATCGGTATCAAGGAGGACCGCGCAGCGGACTTCAAAGGTGTGGAGCTGAACTCTGCGCCCTATATCCACCTGCTGGCCGAAATCGAAAAACGTGTGTTCGCCGACCGTGCCGACTACCTCGGCGACCCGGCCTTCGGCAAGATGCCTGTGGCCGAGCTGACCGATCCGGCCTATATCGCCAAGCGTGCGAAAGAGGTTAACCCGAAAGCGATTTCACCGACCGCCAATGTCAAACCGGGCCTGGAACCCCATCAGACCACGCACTTTTCCATTGTCGACAAACAGGGTAACGCGGTCAGCAACACCTATACCCTGAATTGGGATTACGGCAGCGGCGTTGTAGTTAAAGGTGCGGGCTTTTTGCTGAATGACGAAATGGATGACTTCAGCTCCAAGCCCGGGGTGGCCAATGCTTTTGGTGTGGTGGGCGGCAATGCCAACGCTATCGAGCCGGGCAAGCGCATGTTGTCTTCCATGAGTCCAAGTCTGGTAACCCGCGATGGCCAGGTTACGCTGGTGCTGGGCACTCCGGGTGGCTCGCGGATTTTTACCTCGATTTTCCAGGTGCTCAACAACATCTACGACTACGACTTGCCACTGGAGAAAGCCGTAGCTGCACAGCGTGTGCATCACCAGTTGCTGCCTAAAGACACGATCTACTTCGACGCCTATGCGCCACTTACCGGCAAGGTGGCTCAGGAGCTGAAAGCGATGGGCTACACCCTGGAGGATCAGGGCTGGAACATGGGGGATATTCAGGCCATCCGGGTTAAAGGCACCGAGCTTGAAACCGCCTCCGACCCGCGTGGCCGTGGTGTGGGGATGGTGGTGAAGTAAGCCCGCAACGCACATAGACGCATCACTCTTGTGGGAGCGGGCTTGCTCGCGATGCAGACACCTCGGCCATTCTGGTTCACCGAGTTGTTGCCATCGCGAGCAAGCCCGCTCCCACAATTGCTTTTTAGCCCCTGCAATTTGTTACCATCTGTTGCCTGTAACTCCCTCAGTTTTTCCCGTCCCGAATTTTAGGTAAACCATGAAACTCTCACGTCTGCGCGCTGATGTCCTGGCCGGACTCACGACGTCCTTCGCGCTGTTGCCCGAGTGCATTGCGTTCGCGTTGGTCGCCCATCTCAACCCTTTGATGGGGCTCTATGGCGCGTTCATCATTTGCACCCTAACCGCGCTGTTTGGCGGCCGGCCGGGCATGGTGTCCGGTGCTGCCGGGTCGATGGCGGTGGTGATCGTTGCCCTGGTGGTGCAACACGGTGTGCAGTATCTGTTGGCTACGGTGCTGCTGAGCGGGTTGATCATGCTGGCGTTCGGCTTGTTCAAACTCGGCAAGCTGGTACGCATGGTGCCGCACCCGGTGATGCTGGGCTTCGTCAACGGCCTGGCAATCGTGATTGCCATGGCGCAACTGGATCACTTCAAGGATGGCGACACCTGGCTCAGCGGTATGGCGTTGTACATGATGATCGGGCTGGTGGCCGTGACCATGGCCGTCGTCTATCTGTTGCCTCGTCTGACCCGCGCCGCGCCACCTGCGCTGGTGGCCATTTTGGGCGTAGGGCTGGCGGTGTACTTGCTGGGTTTGCCAACCCGCACCCTGGGTGACATGGCGCATATCGCCGGTGGTTTGCCCAGCTTCAGCCTGCCGCAGATTCCCTGGACCCTTGAGACCCTGGGCATCATTGCGCCCTATGCGATCGTGATGGCAGTGGTGGGTTTGCTGGAAACCCTGCTGACCCTCAACCTCACCGACGAAATCACCGAAAGCCGTGGCTACCCGGACCGCGAGTGCGTGGCGCTGGGGGCGGCCAATATGGTGTCGGGGGCATTCGGCGGCATGGGCGGTTGCGCGATGATAGGCCAGACCGTGGTTAACCTCAGCTCCGGCGGGCGCGGGCGATTGTCCGGCGTGACCGCCGGTGTGATGATTTTGCTGTTTGTGTTGTTCCTGTCGCCATTTATTGAACGCATTCCGCTGGCGGCGCTGGTGGGGGTGATGTTTGTGGTGTCGCAGCAGACCTTTGCCTGGGCCTCTTTGCGAGTACTGAACAAAGTGCCGCTCAACGATGTGCTGGTGATTGTCGCGGTGACCGTGATTACCGTGTTTACCGATCTGGCGGTAGCGGTGATGTGCGGGGTGGTTATTGCTGCGCTCAATTTTGCCTGGCAGCAGGGGCGCCAGATGTATGCCGACGCGGATCTGCAGAGCGATGGCAGCAAGCTTTACCGTGTGCACGGCACGCTGTTTTTTGCCTCGACTACGACGTTTCTCAAACAGTTCGATCCGGGTAATGACCCGGCGCAGGTGACGCTCGATTGTCGCCATTTGAACCTGGTCGATTACTCGGCCATTGCGGCACTGGACACCCTGCGCGAGCGTTATCGCAAAGCGGGCAAGCATCTGCGGGTGCTGCACCTGTCCGAGCGCAGCAAGAAGTTGCTCAAGCGCGCCCGGGTTCAGCACGAATAAGGTCAGGAGCCCCTTACTACCCCTCTCCCGGTGGGAGAGGGGACAGAGCGCTCTACACCTTGAAGTGGCTGACCATCTCTTGCAGCTGGTTACCCAGCCGCGCCAGTTCAACACTGGACTTGGCCGTTTCATCACTCGCCGCTGCGGTTTGCTCGGACACGTCGCGCACGTTGACGATGCTGCGGCTGATCTCTTCGGCGACCGCAGATTGCTGTTCGGCAGCAGCGGCAATCTGTTGGTTCATCGACTGAATATTCGACACCGTGCGCGTGATGCCCTGCAGCGAGGTGCCTGCGTGGCGGGTCAGGGTCACGCTGCTGTCGGTCAGGGTGCGGCTGTTTTGCATCACGGTGGCCACGTGCTGGGTGCCGCTTTGCAGGGCCGCGACCAGGGTTTGAATCTCTTCGGTGGATTTTTGCGTACGCTGGGCCAGGCCACGCACTTCATCGGCCACTACGGCAAAACCGCGCCCGGCGTCACCGGCACGGGCTGCTTCGATTGCGGCGTTGAGGGCCAGCAGGTTGGTCTGCTCGGCCACGGCCTTGATCACGTCCATCACGCTGCCGATCTTGTCGCTTTCCTGTTGCAATACGGCCATGGCTTCGGTTGAACGACCCACTTCCACCGCCAGGCGCTCGATCTGGTCAATGGCCTGGTTGACCACGGTATCGCCTTCGCGGGCTTCATTGTCTGCGGCCGCGGCGGCTTGCGAGGCTTGCTCGGCATTGCGCGCCACTTCCTGCACGGTGGCGGTCATTTCATGCATGGCGGTGGCCACCTGATCGGTCTCGATCTTCTGGCTGTTGACCCCGGCGCTGGTTTGCTCGGTCACCGCGGACAGCTCTTCGGCGGCACTGGCAATCTGGCTGACGCCATCACGGATACCGCTGATCAACTCGCGCAGGGTCGTACCCATGCGTGCAATACCTTGTTGCAACACGCCCAGTTCGTCGCGACGGGTGACGCGCAGGTTCTGGGTCAGGTCGCCACTGGCGATGCGATCGACCACGGCCAGGGTTTCACGCAGGGGCACGGTGATCTGGCGGGTGATGATCACGGCCGCGGTGATGCCAAACAGCAATACCAGCAAGGTGGTGATCAGTTGCATGCTGTTGGCCGTGGCGCTTTCGATGTCGCGGCGTTCCAGTTGAATCTTGTACAGCTCATCGCTGCGGCCAAGGATGCTGGAGCCGTATTCGGTCATGTCCTTGCGCATGGCAATGATGGTGTTGTCGGTGCTGGTGTACAGCTCCAGCGCCTGCTGGTACTGCTCCATGGTTTTGTTCAGGGTGCGCAGGGTGTCGCCGGCATTGGCGGCAAAGTGCGAGCTCAGGCGGTCAAGGCTGGCAATGGCCGCGTCCAGTTGCTGGCGTGCGGCCTTTTCCGTGGCGGGGGTGGGCGCAGCAATATAAGCGCGCACCTGATAGCGCGAGAGCAGGAACTGTTCACGTACTTCAGACACGCTCTGGTACATGGCAAAACGGTTTTCGTCACCTGCGGGCAGTTGCAGGGCGCGGTTCAGCAACGTCGTGATGGCGTCCTGGGCCTGAGCGGCGCTGCGGTCCATGTCGGCACGGGATGCGGCGGACTCGACGTAAGCCTTGCGCATGCTCACCAGTGCACGCTCGTAGCGGCCGATGATGGCCTGTTGCTCCTTGAGCAACTTGAGGTTTTCCGGGCTCTGGAAGGTGGCAATCAGCTGACTTTGTTGCGCAGAAAACGCGTCAATGCTGGCCTGTACACTTTGTGCGGCAGTTTCGTCGCCATCGGTCAGCATGTATTGCAAACGCGTCACCCGCAGGTTGGTAAACGCGGTGTTTAAACGGGTGATGTCGCTCATCCAGTTACTGCGATCAATCATCTGGCCCAGACTGATCCAGTTGCTGACGGCCATTACGCAGGTAAGGGCCAGTACCAGGCCAAAGCCCAGGGACAGTTTCAGGTTGACGCTGATATTGCTCAGCCATCTATTCATAGAGTTCTCCAGGAACGCTGCACGCATGATCTAAGTTCGCTGGAGGGAATTATTTTTTTTGACCCAGCCGAGTGTTGTGTTGGAGGGGTATCGGCTGCATTCGCCAGAGCTGAAACGTTTTGTTGGGCGCCAGTTCACATAACAACCTATCCATTTGAGTAGCGTGCCTGGATTGCGCTTTTACGCTTTTTTTCACATCCGTTTCACCTGCCTCTGACCTCCCTTTTTTTAGCCTGCGTTCAGCTAATAGAGACCTGCTTTATGCAAGTCTGTTTATACCGCCGGGCCGCGAAGCGACCCGTTGTCATATTCGCGCCATAGGGTGTCGGTCAGTGATATCACTGGCTGGCGCAGAGGGCATAAGCATCGTGACGTTGAGTCTTGATCAGACCGGAATTAACCGTACGCTGTTGCGTCGTGCTCTGCTCCGTTACAAAAATGTGCTGGTGGTGATCGTGGCAAGTGCGCTTGCCGTTGCGCTGACATTGAGGCTGCTGGCCCCTGCGGCCCCGCCTGATCTGGCGCAGCCCAGCCATGCCGATCGTGTATTGTTGCTCACCGACAGCTGGGCCAAGGGTGATGTGATTGCGCTGGTTCGACACGGCGAGCGTTGCGACCGTTCCTCGGCCCAGTGCCTGGGCCCCATGGACGGCGTGACGGTGCGCGGTGAAGCAGCAGTTCAGGCGCTGGGCGCAGACTTCAGGCAGTTGGGGCTCAGCCATACTGATATTCACAGCAGCCTGCTGACCCGGGCCCGACAAACCGCCGATGCCATGTTTGCCCACCCGGTAGAGGCGCAGGACTGGCTGTTCAACTGCCGCGGCAGCATGCTGCGTGATGCTCTCAAGCACAAAGTGGCGGGCCACAACCTGATTCTGGTGAGCCACAGCGAATGCATGGACCAACTGTTGATGGACATGAACCTGTCAACCAGCACCACGTTTGGCTATGGCGCTTCGTTGTTTATCAAGACCGATGGCGCGAACGAGGATCCGCAGATGCTGGGCTATATCGAGCCCAAAGACTGGAAAAATATCGTGCCGGTGGTCACCCCGAACAACCGTCACGGGTTTGAAGCCTCGCAGTTCTAATCGTGGGCGCGAGCAGGCTCGCGCCCATAGAGTCAACCCATCCCCCTCAATTGTGCTTGAACAAACGATCCCAGTTCTGTTCTGCCGGCAATGGCAGGTCGCTGAGTTCGCGGGCCACCACGTTTTCGATATCGTTGGCGCTGAGCACTTTTTCGTCGAGCCATGGCCAGGTCGCATCCGCATCGCGGAAGTTGAGCTGGTTGTTCAATTGCTGGCACGCCTGGGCGAGCAAGTGCATCAGCGCCCACAGGCTGGTGATGTAGGGCTTTTGTTGCTCGGGGATGCGGTTGAGCAGGGCGGCCACGTCAGGCAGGTTCGCACCGGGTGACAGGTTGCTGCGCAGGTTCCATAGAATCGCGCCGTTGTTCGACACCTCCTGATTGGCCAATGCCGGGTCGGTGCTGACCTCGACATTGAGTTTCACATGCTGCTGCTCTAGCTGATCGATCAGATAGTTGGCCAGATCGGATTTGCGCAAGAAGGCGGTGGCCGTATTGAAGGCCAGGTGAGCGTCGTAGTCGCTCAATGTTTTGCTGGATATACCGATGGTCATGGCGGGCTCCTTGGTCGGGAATTGTCCAAGGAGCGTAGTCAATGTGCCGTGATCGGCCACGGTATCTGCGGTTGCGTTGCCCGGGATCAAGTTTATGGGGCTGAAGCGGCCAGGCTGACAAGGTAGAAGTGGTGCCGGCCGACGCTGAGCTTGTCGAGAGTCTTGAGGGCCATGCCCGGTATCTCGGGGTTTTCTACCAGGGCGATATTGTCGGGGGATGCGCTGAGGAATGCCTGCAACTCTTCGGTTGAACTGAGGGTGTGCTGCAACTGCTGGCTGTAGAACACCACGGCGCCGAGGCGTTCGTCGGGCCGCAGCAGTGCGACCTGCTTGCCGCTGGCCTGCAGGCTCATGACCTCAGCGGCGAGGGGCTGGAAAGACTGTTCCTTGTCGGTCAGCGGTGCCCGATGGGCCGCCAGCAGGTAGGCGCCCACCAGAGCGGCCAGCAGCGCGATGGCAAGCGGGCGATGGTTGTCGCTGAAGAATTTGGCCACGGTCGAGTGCGCGCTTTTTTGGTACAGCCAGCCCAGCAGCACCCGGGCGTACTCGGCGGCAATCACTGCAGCCGCAGGGGCCATCGACATCATGTACACCGCCCGCTTGCTGGAGGCGAGGTTGAGCAGCACAAATTGCGCGACCAGCCATACACAGAAAAACAACAGGAAGGGGTTGCTGCGCAATTGTTTGCGAAAGTGCCACAGGCCCAGATAGGTCAGCAGGTTCCACGGCAGGAAGGCTTCGGGCAGTTTTCGCAGGTAGTAGTAAAAGGGTTCGTAATGCCCGGCCTCGACAAAGGAACCGCTAAAACGGCCAACGCTGTTGGTCAGCAGCAGTTCGCTGACTAACGGCATGCCGCCGCGCTGATAGAGCATGCACAGCCAGACCGTCAGCGGGATAAGCCCCAATAGGGTCAGCAGGGCAGGGCGTAGCCAGTTGCGCGGCTTGAAGCGTTTTTCCAGCAGGCTTTCACACACCAGATAAACAAAAATCACCACGCCCGGCAGTGCCAGGCCCAGGACGCCTTTGCTCAAGGTGGCAATGGCGATGCCGGTCGCGAATAACAGCCAGCTGCCCCGGGCAAAACCGGGTTGACGGTTGGCATGAAAAAACGCCAGCAAGGCCATGGTTACGCCCAGGGTGAGCAAGGCATCTTCGCCCACCTGGCGGGTGTTGCCCCAAAATATGCCCATGGTTGCCAGCATGGCGGCGGCTGTCCAGGCCAGTGCTGTGGGGCGGCCCAGCTTGCGCAGCATTGCATAGAGCAACAACACGCAAAATAGACCGGCAAAGGCCGAAGCCAGGCGTACGGCGAACAGTTCGCCGCCGAATACGCGAATGGCTCCTGCATCCAGCCAGAGGCTCAGGGGTGGTTTTTCCAGGAAGGGGGCATTGAGCAAATTGGGCGTTACCCAATCGTCGCTCAGGTGCATCTGCATGGCTATGCCTGCCACGCGGGACTCTGTCGAGCCCTGCAATTGGTGATTCCCCAGCGCAAAAAAGAACAGCACGCAACCGAGAAGCAGTAACAGCAGGGCAGGACGAGTCAGACGCATTGGGCTACCAGGCAGCAATCGAATGGAGTACTGCACTGGAGTATAGGAGGGCAAACCTTAAAGCTTTGTGAAAGCTACATAAACGCTTGTGTCAGAACGTTGCCTTGACCTGCAGCCCCGCGACCAGCGCATTGCTGCGCTTGGCGCCGTAGAAAGCCCCTGGTTCGATGATGTATTGCAGGTCCGGGCGCAACAGCAGCCACGGCGTGACTTGCGCGCCGTAGTTGAGCTCCAGCAACTGCTCGCCGCTGTCCAGGCTGGCGATCATGTCCGCCTGTTCCGGGCTGCTGGCTGCCGCTTCCTGCACGTCGCGGGAGCGCGAGTTGAATACGGCGCGGCCGTAGGCAAAGGCGATGCTGTCTTTGGGGCGGCTGGCAAACGGCTTTTGTTTGACCAGGCCTACCGAGTACCAGTGGCGCATAGGCGAGGTCGCGGCATTGCTGCTGGATGCCTGGCCAAAGGCGCGCAATACGCTTTCGGGGTCTTGCTCATCACGCCAGATGGCCTGGTCGACCAGCACATAGGCGCCGGTGCGGTTGTTGGCTTTTTGCGTGCTGCCAATCTTGCGGGTATTGGAGGTGTCGTAGTACCAGCCCACTTTGTATTGGCCATTGAGCCAGGCGTTGTTGGTGAAGATCGCTTCCAGCGGCATGATCGCTCCGGTAGTGCCTTTGGTGGTCATGCTGAAGGCTTCGGAGGAGCGACTGTTGTATTCGGGGTTGACCTGGAACACGGCGGTTTGCAGGGTCAGGGCCGGGCTGACGGTGTAGCGCAGTTCGCCGCCCCAGTGGCCGGTGGGGTAGTTGGTCCAGCCGCTGCCATTGGACTGGGTCAGCGGATGCGCGCAGAAACCGGCGTTGACGAAGCTGGTCAACAGCGGCATGCCGCCAAAATCGTTGCCCATTGGCATAAAGCCAACCTTGGTGGTCAGGTCTTCGGAAAACAGCGTGCGCTGGTAGCTGAACTCGGACAGGCGGGTGTAGTTGCCGCCGGCGTTTTCCTGGATTGGCAGGCGGTTGCCTACGAGGTCTTCGGAGGCGCTGTGACCGCGACGATCATTGACGGTGATTTGCACCAGGCCAGCATCGGCGCTACCCAGTATTTTGCTCAGGTCGAACTGGGCACCGATACGCACTTGTTGCGAGTAACGGGTGCCGTGCTTGATCCCGCCATGCAAGTTGGAGAAGGTTTCGGAGTTGTAATCACCGGTCAGCTTGATGCCCTTGTCGATCAGCTTTTGGCGCTCGCCGCCCCAGTCGCCGGTCAGGGTCGAACGGTTCATCAGGTTGTCGGTGGTGTCGGCCAGTACGCAGGCAGGCGTCAAGGCCAGCAATGACAAGCCGCCGCACAGGCTGGTGTTCAGCAGGGCGCGGGAAGAGAAAAACATCTACAGAAGCTCCTTTATATGAAGTGTCGGCGACGGGGCGCGACACGATGCCGCACATTATGAACTATTTAGTTAATTAATTTCATATTTGGTTACACGACCTCCCTCTAATGACTAAGGGCGTTGGTAGCGGCCATCCGCTAGACTCCCGCGTTTATCCGTACCAAGGGATGTTCATGATCTGGTTTCTTGAAGGGCAATCGAGCCAACGCGATGTGATTGCAGGTGCCCGGGCGGCGCTGCCGGACACCGTGCAAATTTTCGCCTCGCACCGCCAAAATCGCCCTGAAATCACCGGATTGGCGGATGTCGCCTGGCGGGAGCCGCAAGACAATCAGGAGCGCATCGGCTGGGTGATCGAGCAGGCCCGCGCCCGGCAGATCAAGGTGGTGCTGGCCGGGCGTGTGGGTCAGGTATATGAAGCGCACCGCGCCGAGTTCGAAGCGGCCGGGTTGCAACTGGTTACTGGCGCTCTGGATCTGGACACCTTTGAGCGGGTCGACGACAAATCAGCGTTTACTCGCGAGGCGTTGGCGGCGGGTCTGGCCTGCATCCCGGCGATGACGGTGAGCACCCAGGCTGAACTGGAGACGGCTTACGCCCAGTTGGCCCGCGACGGCCAGGTGTGTGTAAAACCGACGCGCGGTATTTACGGCCAGGGCTTTTGGCGTTTGGCCGATAACGTGGACCCGTTTCGCAGTTTTGCCAATGCCGACGCCCATGAAGTCAATGCGGCGGTGTTTGCCCAGGCCTACGGTCAATCGGATGCGCCCCAACCGTTGCTGGTGATGCCTTATATGCCCGGCAGCGAATGCTCGGTGGACATGGTCTGTGAGGCGGGCGAGGCCGTGGCCTATGTGGGGCGGCGCAAGCAGGGCCTGATGCAGACATTCGAGCGCCACGGTGCGGCGGTCGAACTGGCGATCAAGGCGGCGCGGCACTTCAAGTGCGACGGTATCGTCAATGTGCAGACCCGGGATGATGCCGCAGGCCAGCCGCATTTGCTGGAGATCAACCTGCGCTATTCTGGCGGTATCGGCTACACCCGCGAAGCCGGAGTCAACCTGCCGGGTATCTTTGCCGCACGCCGCCTGGGCCTGCCCGTGCCAGCCAGTACATGGCGCGAGAATGTGCAGGTCAAGGCAATCACGGTGGTGGTTCCGGTTCGCGGAGAAGAGCTGTTAAGGTGATCAGCTCTTGTTTGTCGCGGGCACAGGGGAGTCACAAGCGATGATATTGATGCCGGGCGCCAATGCGGCCCTTGAATCTGTGCGTTGTGAGATGAGCCTGACCTGCTCGCGAGCGGGCGCATTGGGTGACTATGCGGGGCTGGCGTTGCTGGCCGTGGATGGCAAGCGCCAACCCGTCGGGGAGCCTGTGCTGATACACGCCCCGCAACCCTGGCTGGCATGGCATGACACTGCCGGCCTGGCACGCTTCAGCCTGGTGCTGGAACAATTGCCTGCAGATTGTGAGCGTGTATTGCTAGTGCTCTATGTGTTCGGCGCGCTGGGTCCGTTACGTGAACTCGGCCAGTTCCGGCTCAAGGTCGGTGAGCAGATCGAGCACAGTCTGGCACTGGATGAGTTCGGTGATGGCGCAATGGTCATTGCCGAGGTGTACCGACGCAACGATCAATGGAAAATCCGCGCACTCGCCGAAGCGTCCGCCTACGGCTTGAGCGCGTTTGCCCGACGCCTGGGGCTGGCTCTGGATGATCGTCATCCGCAACGCATGAGACCTGAGGCATCAGACGACAGCGTTGCGCGCCAAGGGGCTACAGGTACTGGTTTTGCCGTAAGCACCCAGCATATTTTGACCTGTGCTCATGTCATTGAAGGCCTCGAGCAATTGTCGATTACGTCCTTTGAAGGTCGATACAAGGCGGAGTCTGTGGTGGTCGATCGCAAGAACGACCTCGCTTTGCTGCGGGTCATTGGTGCCCCCCCTTTGAACCCGGTGACTTTTCGTGAGGGCGTGGGCTGTGAGCTGGGCGAAAGTGTCGTCACCCTGGGGTTTCCGCTCGCCGGGCTGGCAGGCGGTGGCGTGCAAGTTTCCCAAGGTGTGGTTTCGGGCCTGTTTGGCCTTCGCGACGATGCCAGCCTGATGCAGTTCACCGCACCGATTCAGCCCGGCTCCAGCGGAAGCCCGGTGTTTGACCCGCAAGGATTGGTCAGTGGCCTGGTGACCTCGAGCATGGCGGATGCGCAGAACATGAACTTTGCTGTCAAGTCGGCACTGGTACTGGCGTTCCTTGAGGCAGCCCGTGTACCGGCCCGGCGCGGGTGCAGTGAACGTTCGTTGAGCACGCCGGAGTTGGTACGCGCTTCGCAGGCTGGACTGTGGCGGATTGACGCCAGCCATCTTCAGTAACCATTTTTTACTTGTCTTAACCCCCCGTCTCCCTAATCGTCCCCCATTTTTTCAGTATGTTCAGGTAGTAAACATCAATGAACAGCGGTAATTCCAAGACCGAACCCAAGGTATTGCATGCAAACCTCAAGCGCGGTCGTCTGGAGGTAGAGGTCAATGCATCGACCTTTGAGCCACAGGCACTTTTCGATTTTGCCGAGCGCCGAAACCCCAAGCGCGCCTTTTTATTCGTTTCCCGTGTATTGGGGCGTCATATCCCGGCACGGCCGTCACTGATGGCGGAAAGCTTCAATGCCCTGGCTGCAAAAATCCCTGCCGACCTGCCCGGCCCGGTGCTGGTTATCGGCATGGCTGAAACCGCCGTTGGCCTGGGTGCTGGCGTGCACCGCGCGCTCAGCCAGACCCGTGATGACAGCGTGTACCTGTGCAGCAGCCGCCACCCTACGGGCAGTGAACTGTTTGCCCGTTTTGAAGAAGAGCACAGTCACGCCAGCTCGCATCTGCTGCATTTGCCGCAAGACGCACACACCCGCGAGATGATGCTCAACGCCCGCTCGCTGGTGCTGGTGGACGATGAAGCCTCTACCGGCAATACCTTTATCAATCTGTCCCGGGCGCTGGCCGAGGCGGGGCTCAACTCGGTCGAACGTATTGTCACCACGACCCTGACCGACTGGTCCCGGGACGCTGTGCGCAAGGCCATGGGCGATCATGTCAGCAGCGTCTCTTTGCTCGATGGTCGCTACACGTTCGCCGAAGATACCACCGCAGAGCTCCCTCAAATGCCCGAAGTGGGCAGCGTGGCCCAGGGCGACTGGGCACTTGATGCCAGCCGTGACTGGGGGCGCATGGGCGTTCGCGAACACCTTGATACCCTGGCGCCCGATCTGCAGGTCGCCCCTGGTGAACGGGTCTTGGTGGTCGGCACCAGCGAATTTGTCTGGCGCCCGTTTCTGCTGGCCGAGCGCCTTGAGCGGGCGGGCGCCGACGTGCGCTTCAGCTCCACCAGCCGCTCGCCCATTGCCTTGGGCCATTGCATCGATCATGCATTGTCGTTCTCGGACAACTATGGCCTGGGTATCCCCAACTTTCTTTATAACGTCGCCCCCGGCCAGTTCGACCGGGTGCTGATCTGCAGCGAAACCCCGGCAGCTGCGGTCGATCCGGCGCTGGTTAGCGCGTTGAATGCGCAGGTAATCGTTGATGAGCAGTAATCGTCCTCTGGTGTTCGTTGATCTGGACGACACCCTGTTTCAAACCGCCCGCAAAATGGGTGATGAGCCACGCTTTGCCGCCACCCTGGATGTGGACGGCCAGCCCAACGGCTTTATGAGCGCAACACAAAAGAGCTTTGTGGAATGGCTGCTGGCCACCAGCGATGTCGTCCCCGTAACTGCTCGCAGCATCGAGGCCTATCAACGTGTGCAATTGCCGTTCGTCCACGGCGCGGTGTGTGCCCACGGCGGCGTGATTCTCAAGCCCGACGGCTCGCTGGACCCGGTCTGGCATGCGCGCATGTGCGACGAACTGGCCCTTGAGCAAACCCGGTTGCATCAACTGAGCGAGCAAATCCTGGCCATTGGTGCCGAACTTGGCTTTTCGTTGCGTGGCTGGGTGGTTGAAGAGCAGGGCCTGGCCAATTACGTGGTCACCAAGCACAACAACGAAACCGACGAAGCGCTGCTCGTCGTATTGGCCGAGGTCAAGGCGCGCGGGTTGCTCGATGGCCTGTATGTACACGGCAATGGCAACAACCTGGCGTTTCTGCCCATCACCCTGCAAAAGCGTGAAGCGGTACGTGAGTGGATCCGCCGCGATCAGGCGATCAACGGCAAGCGCCCGTTGCTGGGCTTCGGTGACAGTGTGTCGGATCTGGGCTTTATGGCCGAGTGCGACTGGTGGGGCACGCCCAAACGCGGGCAGTTGGCCGCTCATGTGCTGGCGAGCGTCGACCATGAGTAATGCTTTCGCAGGCCTGGAAACCGTCGGCAGTGGCAGCTATGACGCCGATGACGTGCACTTTTTACTGCGCGCCCTGCAGATTGAAGTCACCGACGTGCAGGAAAAAGAGCGGCTGATCCAGACCCGGCAACGCCATTACTCCGAGATGATCAGCCAGGAACATGCACCGTCCGACACCCATAAAAGCCTTTACCAGCGTGCCCTGACGCAAAATGGCGCGCGCATGGCGGCCGATGTGCAGGCGCTGGCGCTGGCCTTGAATGAGCGCTACAACGGCCCCTCGATTGCGCTGGTGTCCTTTGTGCGCGCCGGTTTACCGCTGGGTGTACTGCTGCGCAGGGCGCTGCTTGATCTGGGGCGCGAGGCTGCGCATTACGGCATCAGCATTATTCGTGACCGTGGAATCGACAACGTCGCACTCGAAGCTATCATCAAGAGCCACGGTGCCGAAAACATCGTGTTTGTCGATGGCTGGACCGGCAAGGGCGCGATCAGCGGCCAGATCCGCGAAAGCCTGGCGGGAGACTCGCGTTTCCCGGCAGACCCACGCCTGGTGGTGTTGGCGGACCCTTGTGGCCGCGCCTGGCTGGCGGCGTCCGCTGAAGACTGGCTGATCCCCTCGGGCATTCTGGGGGCTACGGTTTCCGGGCTGGTTTCTCGTTCCATCTGGCCGCAAACCCCGGGCCTGCATGGTTGCGTGGTGTATGACCATTTGGCGGAACACGACGTGACCATGAGTTTTATCCACAGCATCGAAACCGAGCGGGCACAGCTTGCCCCGTTGGCCGCTGCGCAACCCTGGACACTGGATCAGGCCGCAGCCTTGCAACACTCGGCGGTAGCCGCGGTCGAACGTATCTCGACGCGGTTTGCGGTGACCAACCCCAACCGGGTCAAACCGGGTATCGCCGAGGCCACCCGCGCCGTGATGCGCCGGGTACCGGACCACGTGCTGGTGCGCAACCTTGACGATCAGGACGTGCAACTGCTGTTGCACCTGACGCGCCAGGCCAATATCGAGGTCCAGGAAGTCGGTGATGAACTGGGGCCGTATCGCGCGGTGACCGTAATCAGGAGTGTTCGCTGATGATCAAGCATTCAGCCTATGCCTTGGGCGCCACACTTTATATGCCGGCCACCCGTCCCGATATTCTGGATGTGGTGCTGGGCGAGAAGATCCAGGGTTTACGCTCGCTGGTGGTGTGCCTGGAAGACGCCGTGGCCGAAATCGACGTGCAGCAGGGGCTGAACAACCTCAAGAACCTGCTGTTGGGCATCGAGGCGCGTGGCGGCCGTCCGTCGAGCGGGCCGATCCTGTTTGTGCGCCCGCGTGATGCGGCAATGGCAGCGGTGCTTAATGATTGGTCGCTGATGCGCCATGTCGACGGTTTTGTGGTGCCCAAACTCAGCCTGGGCAATATCCGCGAGTGGCAGCAGGCGGTGACCCGCGACGACCTGATGCTGATGCCCACTCTGGAAACCCCGGAAGTCTTTGTGCCCAATGCCATGGTAGAGCTGCGCAGCGCCATGCTGGAGCTGTTGCCTGAGCGCATTATTGCCCTGCGCATCGGTGGCAACGACCTGATGGGCTGCCTGGGTTTGCGTCGTCCACAAACCATGACCCTGTACAGCACGCCCATGAGCTATGTGATTCCCATGTTGTGCGGGATCATGGGCTCGGCAGGTTTTGCCCTGACCGCACCGGTGTTCGAGCAGCTCAATACGCCACACGTGCTGGATCAGGAACTGGCGCTGGATATGGCTCACGGGCTTGTAGGGAAAACTGCGATTCACCCGTCACAAATTGCAGTTATCCACAGGGCGTTGCAAGTCAGCCTTGAAGATCTCAACAGCGCACGCCAAATATTGAGTGAGGCGGCGCCTGCGGTGTTCAAGTTCAACGACGCCATGTGCGAACCTGCGACCCATTACAAATGGGCGCAAACAATTATTGAACGGGCACATTGGCAAGGGGTTCGCCCTGAAGTCGCCTGCCCGACAGACACTTTTGGAGGCAGCCTGAGATTGGCTGAATTAGTGGGTTGAACGACGTTTTGAATACATCGGACAAAGGCAACAAGCAGGTTCTGTCAGCGTTCGACTTCGATGGCACACTGACCTATCACGACAGCTTTGTGCCGTTTTTGCGCTTTGCCTTTGGCAATCGCCTGTTCGCGATGCGCCTGTTGCGGATGATTCCGGCCACGGCGTGCTACCTGCTGGGCAGGATTTCTCGCAATGATTTGAAAGAGAAACTGATCGCGGTCTACCTGACCGGCGCCAAAGAGGCCTGGGTAAAGGAGCGCGCTGAAGCATTTTGTGACGTTTCCTGGCAGCGTCTGATGCGGCCTTTGGGCTTAACATCCGTCGCCAACCAGATTGAGCAGGGCGCCAAGGTAACAATTTGCTCGGCGTCCCCTGAACTGGTGCTCACACCTTTTGCCAAAAAACTCGGTATCGGCTTGATCGGTACACGGCTGGCCTCAGTCGATGGCGTGCTGACCGGGGATATCGAGGGCACCAACTGTCGCTGTGAACAAAAAGTCATTCGGCTGGAGGCGCAATACGGGCCTCTGGACCAATACACACTGCGTGCCTGGGGTGACACCCGGGGCGATGAACAGATGCTCGGAGCCGCTCAAGAGCCGCATTGGCGTGAATTTCACGCACTGTGGCGTCGCAAGCGGCCACTTGACGTGTGCTTGCGCGAGGAGCTGTAAGCCAGGCGCAAGCAAAGCATGTCAATAATCAGTAATTACCTATCGTGCTTCAGTGCAGACAAGGAGACGTTTCATGGCCATTTCGCTGTCCAAGAATCAAACCATCTCTCTCGAGAAAGAAGCGGGAGCCGGTCTCAAGAAAATTCGCATGGGCCTGGGCTGGGATCCGGTCAAGCCCAGCGGTTTTTTCGCCAAGCTGCTGAGCAGTGATACCGCCATCGACCTGGATGCTTCGTGCATCCTGCTCGACAGTGCCAAACAACCGCTGGACCTGGTGTGGTTTCGCCAGCTCAAGTCCAAAGACGGCTCCATCGTGCACTCCGGCGACAACCGCACGGGTGAGGGCGATGGCGACGACGAGTCGATCCAGGTCAACCTGGAGCAGCTGCCGGCCGGGGTCAAGCACCTGGTGTTTACCGTGAACTCGTTTACCGGGCAAAATTTCGAAGCGGTAGAAAACGCCTACTGCCGTATCGTTGACGAGCTGACCGGCAAAGAGCTGGCGCGCTTCAACCTGTCGGACAAGGGCCGTCACACCGGCGTGGTCATGGCATACATCAGCCGCACATCGGCGGGCTGGGACCTGACCGCCATCGGCACCGTGGCCAATGGCCGTACCGCCCAGGATCTGGCCACTGACGCAGCCCAGGCGGTGCGCTCATGACCACATTGACCCCGGGCGCCAACACCGGCGTTGCCAGCGGTACCCTGAGCGTCACCGTCAGCTATACACCGGTGACCGGCGCGGACCTGGACGTTTCTGCGTTTTTGCTCAATGAGTCGGGCAAGGTGCGTGGCGACAACGACATGTGCTTCTTCGGCCAGCAAAGCGTCAATAATGGCGCGGTCAAGCTGGTGGAATCGGCTGCAGGTCGCAGTGTGTTCAGCGTCAATCTGGACGCCATTGATCAGGCCATCGAAAAAGTCGCCCTCACCGCAACCATCTATGAGAACAAGGCCCGTTTCGACGCCTTCCCGCAGTTGACCGTAACGGTGAGCGGCGGCATCGAAGCACCGATTCCGACCCAGGGCATGCAGGAAACCGCGTTGATCCTCGGCGAGTTCTATCGCCGTCAGGGCGTGTGGAAGTTCCGCTGCGTAGCACAGGGCTTTGCCGGTGGCCTTGCGCCCTTGGCCGAGCACTTTGGGGTTGATATTGCGGCTCCTGCTCCTGCTCCTGCTCCTGCTCCGGCAGCAGCGCCGACGCCACCTCCAGCGCCTCCAGCACCGGCACCGGCACCGGCAGCGAAGATCAATCTGTCGAAGATCACCCTGGACAAGCAGCGTCCGTCCATCAGCCTTGAGAAAAAGGACGGTGACTTCGGCGAGATCAAGATCAACCTCAACTGGAACCGTACCAACCCCAACGCCGGGGGCGGCGGCTTCTTTGCTTCGCTGCGCGGCAAGTCGGGCGGGATCGACCTGGACGTGGGCTGCCTGTACGAAATGGAGAACGGCCGCAAAGGCGCGGTACAGGCCCTGGGCAATGCCTTCGGTGATTTCCGTGACGAGCCGTTTATCCAGTTGATGGGCGACGACCGCACCGGCTCGGTAAGTGACGGCGAGTGGTTGCGCATCAATGGCAAGGAGTGGCGCAAGATGCGTCGCGTGCTGGTTTACGCGTTCATCTACGAAGGTGCCCCGAACTGGCAGGCGACTGACGGTGTCATCACCTTGTACATCCCGGGTGAGCCGCCGATTGAAGTGCGCCTGAGCGAAGAGGGCGGGACCAAAGGCATGTGCGCCATTGCTTTGCTCGAAAACGTCGGTGGCAGTGTGAAGGTCAACCGTCGGGTTGAATTCTTCAAGGGCCACTCTGACATGGATAAAGCGTTTGGTTGGGGTATGCGCTGGGCTGCCGGCTCCAAATGAGCGCTCTGTAAGTGGCCGCCTGATGAAACAGGCGCCGTACCTGCAATTTCTGACAAGGTGACTCCAATGCTCGAATGGCTCAAAACCAACGCAAGCGCCGCCCGTGACAAGCTCTCGGCGGAAGTCAGCAAATTCAAGAACCGTGAGTTTATGGAAGCCGTGGTTTCCGGTTGCGCACTGGTGGCCGCTGCCGATGGCAATATCAGCAGCGACGAAAAACAGAAAATGGTCGGATTTATTCAAAACTCCAATGAATTGAAGGTCTTTGACGTCAAGGACGTGATCAAAGCTTTCAACGCCGTGTGTGAAAAGTTTGAATTTGACCAGCAGATCGGTCGCGCTGAAGCGCTGAAATCTATCGGTCAGCTACGTAAAAAAGAAGATGCCGCCCGCCTGCTGGTGCGTGTTTGCTGCGCAATCGGTAGCGCCGACGGCAACTTCGATGAAAGTGAGCGGGCTGCCTGCCGCACTATCTGCAATGAGCTGGGGCTGAACCCTGGCGATTTTGATCTCTGAGGACATCATGGAAAACACGGCAATTGGCTTTCCGCCAACTACCATCGCTGTATTTGTGGCTCTGGCGGTCATTGCTCTGGCAATCGACCTGTTTACCCACAAAAGCGATAAACCGGTCTCGCTGACCAACGCCGCCGTCTGGTCGGTGTTCTGGGTGGTGATCTCGCTCATGTTTGCGGGCTACCTGTATGTGGCCCACGGCCCAAGTGTGGCCAGCCTGTTCGTTACCGGTTATGCGCTGGAGAAAGTACTCAGCGTCGACAACCTGTTCGTGTTCATGGCGATCTTTGCCTGGTTCAAGATCCCGGACGCATTGCGTCACCGGGTTCTGTACTGGGGCATCATCGGCGCCATTGTGTTCCGCCTGATTTTCGTGGCGATCGGTACTGGCCTGCTGGCGTTTGGCCCTTGGGTCGAAGTGCTGTTTGCCGTGGTCGTGGCCTGGACCGCAGTGATGATGTTGCGCAGCAAGGAAGAGGATGAGGAGGAGGATTACTCCAAGCACATCGCCTACCGTTTTGCGAAAAAACTGTTCCCGGTCTGGCCGAAACTGCACGGGCATAATTTCTTTGTTTCACGCAAAGAGCTTGAAAAAGAGATCACGAAGCCGCAGAACAAGGGAATGACTCTTGTAGGCAAGGGCGCTCTTTTTGCTACCCCACTGTTTTTGTGTGTGGTGGTGGTTGAGGTTTCAGACATTCTGTTTG
This sequence comes from Pseudomonas sp. FSL R10-1339, assembly GCF_009600545.1. Taxonomy (NCBI): domain Bacteria; kingdom Pseudomonadati; phylum Pseudomonadota; class Gammaproteobacteria; order Pseudomonadales; family Pseudomonadaceae; genus Pseudomonas; species Pseudomonas sp. FSL R10-1339. Next base: position 26,663 of record NZ_WIVQ01000061.1, read on the forward strand.
CCTTCGACTCCGTACCGGCAGTGATTGCCGTGAGCCGTGAACCCTTGATCGTGTACTCGGCCATGATGTTCGCCATTCTGGGTCTGCGGACCATGTACTTCGTTCTCGAAGCACTGAAACGCTACCTGGTGCACCTGGAAAAAGCGGTTATCGCCCTGCTGTTCTTTATCGCCGGCAAGCTGGCCCTGAACGCAACCGATCACCTGTTTGGCCATGGTTATGAAATTGATCCAAACACCAGTCTGATTGTGGTGTTGGTGGTCTTGGCTATCGGTATCGTGGCCAGCATCATCTTTCCCGGTAAGGAAGAAGAGCAATCCGACGTTAACAACGACACGAAAGCTTGATCGCACATTACTAAGGAGAATTACACATGGCACTTTCCCTTTCCAAAGGCGGCAACCTGTCTCTGTCCAAAGAAGCCCCCGGGATGACCAAAGTCCTCGTGGGTCTGGGCTGGGATGCTCGCTCCACCGATGGTCAAGACTTCGACCTGGATGCGAGCGCTTTCTTGCTCAAGGCTGACGGTAAAGTACGCGCTGACTCCGATTTCATTTTTTACAACCAGCTCAAAAGCGTGGACGGCTCGGTTGAACACACGGGCGACAACCGTACCGGTGAAGGCGACGGTGATGACGAGGCGATCAAGGTCGACCTGTCCAAAGTACCCGCTGACATCGACCGGATCGCGTTTACCGTGACCATTCACGAAGCTGACGCTCGCCGTCAAAACTTCGGTCAGGTGCGCAATGCTTTCATCCGCATTGTGAACCAGGACAACAACAGTGAAGTGGCGCGTTATGACCTGGCAGAAGACGCCAGCACCGAAACCGCGATGATCTTTGCCGAGCTGTATCGCAATGGCGCCGAGTGGAAGTTCCGCGCTGTGGGCCAGGGCTTTGCTGGCGGTCTCAAGCCATTGGCGGAAAGCTACGGCCTGAAGTTTTAATCTGCACCCCATCAACTTTTCATATAAGGGTTCACGAACATGGCAGTAAGTCTGAGTAAAGGCGGCAACGTCTCCCTGACCAAAGAAGCACCTGGCCTGACCGAAGTGGTTGTAGGCCTGGGTTGGGACCCGCGGGTTACTGACGGTCAGGAGTTCGACCTGGACGCCTCGGTGTTTATCGTTGGTGAGAACGGCAAAGTGCTGAACGACGGCAGCTTTGTGTTCTACAACAACAAGACTTCGCCCGACGGCAACGTTGTGCACCAGGGCGACAACCGCTCGGGCGCCGGCGACGGTGATGATGAGCAAGTAAACGTCAACCTGTCGGGTCTGTCGCAAGAAGCCAAAAAACTGGCTTTCGCGGTGACCATTCACGAAGCGGATGGCCGCAAGCAAAACTTCGGTCAGGTATCCAACGCTTACATTCGCGTTCTGAACAAGGCTGACGGCAAGGAGCTGGCACGTTTTGACCTGAGCGAAGACGCTTCGACCGAAACCGCGATGGTGTTCGGCGAGCTGTATCGCAATGGCGAAGAGTGGAAGTTCAAGGCAATTGGTCAGGGCTTTGCCGGTGGCCTGGCGCCATTGGCTTCGAACTTTGGCGTTAACCTGGGCTAACCCCCGGCGTTAAACGAAAGGCCCTCCCCGGTATCGGGGAGGGCCTTTTTTTTTGTGTATAAACACCTGTAGATACTCTGTTGCAGGTCAAGCTTTCGATAGGTGTTTTTCATCGAAAAGCTTGGCCGTATCAAAAGGCTCACCG